>JANJUA010000214.1 GCA_024710825.1 Solirubrobacteraceae bacterium | reverse complement strand
TCTCGGGCGCCGGCTGCGGCGGCGCCTCGTAGCTGTCGGGGTCGAAGTCCGTCTGGTTTCCGCCTCCACCTGCGCCTCCACCTCCGCCTCCCGCGCCCGCGCCCGACCTGTCCGGGGTGTCGTCGGCCTCCGGCGCCTCGCTGCCACCGGTCTCGAGATCCTGGGCGGCGGACGGGTCGGTCGTCGTGGATTCGTCGTCGGACTCGTCGCCCGGCGCGCCCGTCGACGCGTACTTGCCGAAGAACGGGCTGGACTGGAACGGCTCCTTCGGCGCCGGGAACGGGTCGCAGTCGTCGCGCTTGGCGAACGACATGTACCTGCCCCAGATCTGCGCCGGGAACGTGCCGCCGGCCACCGCGATGCCGTGCACGCTGTACATCTCGACCTGCTTGTTCGGGTAGCCGACCCAGACGGACGTCGAGAGGTGCGGCGTGTAGCCCACGAACCAGGCGTCGCGGAAGTTGTCGGTGGTGCCCGTCTTGCCGGCCGCCGGGCAGCCGATCTGGGCGGCCGTGCCGGTGCCCGAGGTCATGTTCTGCTCGAGGATCTCGGTGGCCTTCGCGGTGACGCCGTCGGAGAACGCGCGGTGGCGGCGCGGCTTGCCGAGGTTCTCGGTCCTCCCGTCCGGGAACGTCACCTTCGTGATGGCGATCGGGCGATTGCGCCACCCGTTGGCGGCGAGCGTCCCGTAGGCGTTCGCCATCTCGAGCGGCGACACGCCGACCTTCAGCCCGCCGAGGCCCTCCGACGGGTAGCCCTCCAGCGGCGACTTGATCCCCATGTCCTTCGCGGTCTGCTTGACCTCCTCGGGGCCGAGGTCGAGGTCGAGCTGCATGTAGATCGAGTTGTCGGAGGAGAGCGTCGCGCGCCTGATGCTCGCCGAGCCGATGTAGGAGTTCGAGTACGTCGAGACGTCGATCGGGCCCCACTCGGGGTCGGTGAACTTCAGCGGCTTGCTCGTGTAGGTCGTCGCGTCCGGGTCCACGCCGCGGCGCAGCGCCGTCATGAGCACCATCGTCTTGAACGTCGAGCCGGGCTGGCGGTGGCCCTGGGCGGCGAGGTTGAACTTCGTGTCCTCGTAGCTCGCGGTCGACGCCATCGCGCGGATGTAGCCGTTGGAGGGGTCGATCGAGACGATCGCCGAGGACGGGTCTCCGGGCTGGTTGAGCACCGAGGTCATCGCCTCGCGAGCCTTCTGCTGGAGCTCGAGGTCCAGCGTGGTCTCGATCTTCAGACCGCCCTTGCGGACCACGTCGGCGCCGTAGCGGTCGATGAGCTCCTGACGGACGAAGTCGAAGAAGAAGTTCTCGCGGCGCGCGGTGTAGTAGGTCGACTGCTCGACGCCGAGGTTGCGGGCCATCGTCTTCTCGGCCCGCTCCTGCGTTATGTAGCCCTGGTCGGCCATCGCCCGCAGCACCTGGTTGCGACGGCGCTTGGCGGCCTCGGCGTCGAGGAACGGGTTGTACTGGGACGGCGCCTGGGGGAGGCCGGCCAGCAGGGCGGCCTCGCGAAGCTTGAGGTCCTTCGCGGGCTTGTCGAAGAAGACGCGCGCGGCCGCCTGCACGCCGATCGCCTCCTGCCCGCCGACGGTGCCGTACGGGATCGAGTTCACGTACTTCGTGAGGATCCACTTCTTCGACATCTCGTTCTCGAGCTCTTCGGCGAGCTTCGCCTCGCGGATCTTGCGCTTGTAGCCCTCGATGCCGTCGCGGCGCGTGTCCTCGGTGTAGAGGTTGCGCACGAGCTGCATCGTGAGCGTGGAGCCGCCCTGGACGGTCTCGCCGGTGGTGACGTTCTTGAAGCCCGAGCGGATGATGCCCTCGAAGTCGACGCCCTCGTGCTCGAAGAAGCGGCGGTCCTCGATCGCGATCGTGGCGTCCTTCATCGTCTGCGGGATCTCGGTCGACTTGATCTCCGTGCGCAGGATGTCGGACTGGATGAACCCGAGCCGCGAGCCGTCCGCGGCGTAGACGACAGACGACGAGCCCGGGTTGATCGGCTTCAGTCCGTCCAGCGACGGGCCCGACGTCGCGACGCTGACGACCCATCCGACGACCCCGAGCGCGCCGATGCCCGCGGCCGTGGCGAGCAGGGCCAAGCCGAGGAGGGTGATGCGCGCACCGCCGTTGCCGTGGCGTCGGCGGCGTCGCTGGCGTTCGCGGCGAGACATGGGGGTGGCGGACGCGCGGCTCCGGCGGCGCTCCAGAACCACCATTCTAGGGCAGGCGTGCTTCCCCTCTCGACAGCTCTGGCCTGGCGCGCGCTGTGGACGTCGCGCCTGCTCGTCTGGGCCAGCGGCGTCGGCGCCGTGCTGCTGTGGGGCGAGAGCGCGCGCGGACCGAGCTTCGATCCGGCGGGGCTGACCGGCGGCCTGCTCCACGCGCCCGCGGCCCGCTGGGACTCCGTCTGGTACCTCGCGATCGCCGGCGACGGCTACGACGACGGCCCCAGCGCCGCCTTCTTCCCGCTGTATCCGCTGCTCGTCAAGGGCCTGGGCGGCTCGGTGACGGCCGCGATCCTGCTGTCCACGGCGTGCTTCTACGTCGCGCTGGTGGCGCTGCACGAGCTGACCGCGACGGAGCTCGGCGGCGAGGCCGCGCGCCTCACCGTGCTGGCGCTCGCGTTCTCGCCGATGTCGTTCTTCTTCTCGGCGGTCTACGGCGAGTCGCTGTTCCTCGCGCTGACGGTCGGGGCGGTGCTGGCGGCACGACGCGACCGCTGGGCGTGGGCGGGCGTGCTCGCGGCCCTGGCGGCGGCGACGCGCTCGACGGGGGTGCTGCTGCTGGCGGCGCTCATCCTGCTGGCGTGGAGCGCGCGGGTGCCGTGGCGGCGGGCGGCCTGGCTGGCGCTCGTGCCGCTGGGGCTCGCCGCCTTCCCGGTCGGGCTCGCTCTCGGCGGACTGGACTGGCGGGCGCCGTTCGACGCCCAGGAGGTGTGGCTGCGGGAGTGGGCGGGGCCGTTCGGCGGCCTCCTCGACGGCGCCGCGGCCGCGTGGGACGGGGCGCGCCAGCTCCTGTCGGGCTCGCGCGAGCCGGTCTACTTCGCCCGCGCCGCCGGCGACCCGTTCGCGATCGCGCGGATCAACCTGGCGCTGCTGGGCTGGGCCGTGCTCGCGGCGGTGGCGCTGGTCGGCGCGGCGCGGCGGCTGGCGCTCGGCTACGCCGCCTACGCGCTGGCGGCGCTGGCCGTGCCGCTCTCGTACCCGGTCGGGCCCCAGCCGCTGATGTCGCTGCCGCGGTTCGTGCTCGTGCTGTTCCCGCTGTGGATGTGGCTCGGGTGGCTGCTCGCCCGCCACCCCCGGGCGCGGCGACCGGTGCTGGCCGTCTCGTCCGTCATGCTGGCCGCCTGCACGGCGCAGTTCGCGACCTGGCACTTCGTGGCATGACCTTCCTCCTCGACGCTCTCGGCACCCTCGTCACGTTCGACCCCCCGGCTCCGCGGCTGCGGGCGCTGCTCGCCGAGCGCCACGGGATCGAGGTCGCAGAGGAGGAGGCGGCGGCGGCGATGAGGGCCGAGATCGCGCTCTACCGGCGCGAGCACGACCGGGCCTCGGACCGGGCCGGCCTGGCGGAGCTGCGGCGCGACTGCGCGGCGGCGCTGCGTGGCGCCCTCCCGGAGCGCGCGCACGACATCGACGTCGACGAGCTGGTGCCGACGCTGCTGGACGCGATCCGCTTCTTCGCGTATCCGGAGGCCGCCGACGTCCTCGACGCGCTGCGTGCGCGCGGCCACCGCCTGGCAGTCGTCTCCAACTGGGACGTGTCGCTGCGCGACGTGCTGGACGCGACCGGGCTCGCCGAGCGCGTCGACGCCGTGGTGATCTCCGCGGAGCTCGGGTTCGCCAAGCCGAGCGTGGAGCCGTTCGCGGCGGCGCTGGAGGCGCTGGGCGCGGAGCCGTCGGGGGCCTGGCACGCGGGCGATACGGTGGAGCACGACGTCGCGGGCGCGTTGGCGGCCGGGGTGCGGCCGGTGCTCGTGCGCCGTGAGATCCTCTCGCCCGCCCCGCCCATGCCGCCCGGCGTCCCCACGATCCCCGACCTGCGCGGCCTGCTCGCCCTCGCGGTGTGAGCCGCATGGGCGCCGGCCGCCTAAGCTGACCGCGGTGCCCGACCCGCCGCGCTTCACCGACCCGTTCGGCAACCCGCTTCCCGAGCCGGGCCAGCCTCCGGCGCGTCGCCCGCCGCGCGAGCCGGAGCCCCCGCCGCCTCCCGGCGGGGCGGCGCCGCTGCCGAGCTGGCCGCTTTGGACCGCGTTCGTGGCGCTGCTCGGCGGCTTCATCGGGGGCAGCCTCCTCGGCGGGATCGTCTACGGCGTGGCCGACGCCAACGGCCACGACCCGGCGAACGCGCCCATCGGCTACGACCTGCTGGCGAACCTGCTCCTGCAGGCCAGCCTCGTCGCCTCGGCGGTGATCTTCGCGCGCCTCGGCGGCCGGGTGAGCGCGGCCGCCTTCGGCCTGCGGGCCGTGCACGTCGGGCGCGCGCTGCTGTGGATGGTCGCCGGCTACGTCACCTACGTCGTTCTGAGCGGCATCTGGCTGACGATCTCGGGGGCCGACGACGCCTCCGACGACATCACCACGCGGCTTCAGGACGACCCGAGCACGGCGACGGTCGCCGGGCTCGCCGTCTTCGCGGTCGTGCTCGCACCGATCGTCGAGGAGGTCTTCTTCCGCGGCTTCGTCTTCACCGCGATGCGCTCGAAGCTCAACGTGGCGTGGGCGGCGGTGATCAGCGGCGTGATGTTCGGGGCGGTGCACGCGTTCGGCTCGCCCTGGCAGTTCCTCGTGCCGCTCTCGCTGCTCGGTGTCGTGCTCTGCCTCATCTACTGGAAGACCGGCTCGCTCTATCCGTGCATCGCGCTGCACGCGCTGAACAACTGCGTCGCGCTCTCCGCGGCGCTCGACTGGTCCTGGCAGATCCCGCTGCTCATGCTCGGCTCGCTCGCGGCGATCACGGCGATCCTGCTGCCGATCTCCCGGCTCGGCCGCCGTGCGCCGGCCACCGCCTGACCGCGTAGAGTCCCGGCATGCGCCCGGTCCTCCTCGCTGTCTCACTTCTGCTCGCCCTGCCCGCGGCGGCCGCCGCGCAGGCGACGGAGCCCGCTCCGGCGCCCGCTCCGGCTCCACCGCCTGCGCCGACCCCGGCTCCACCGCCCGCCCCGGCTCCGGCTCCCGCGCCGGAGCCCCCGCCCGCTCCGGCTCCGGTGGCGGGCGCGCTCGCCCTGAGCGCCCCGGGCGTCGCGCTCGCCGGCGAGCGGTTCGTCGTCAGGGGCCGCTTCGAGCCGGCGCTGGCGGGCCAGAAGGTGATCGTGCGCTTCTATCAGGGCGGCAAGAAGGTCCGCGCCAAGGAGATGACCGTCCGCGAGGGCGGGACGTTCCGGCTGGGCCACGCGGCTTCGGCCGGGCGCCTCTCGGTCCGCGCCGTCCACGAGGCCTCCCCGGAGGTGGCCCGCGTCCGGGCCAAGTCGCGCGTGGTGACCGTGCTCACGGCGTCCGCGAGCCGCGGCCAGAGCAACGCCTCCGTGCGCTGGATGCAGCGCCGGCTCGCCGACCTGCGCTTCGCGGTGCCGCGCAGCGGCACGTTCGACGAGGGCACGGCCAACGCGGTGATGGCCTACCGCAAGCTGACCGGCATCGGCCGCTCCGAGACGGCGGACCGCGCGGTCTTCACGCGCCTCACCCGCGGCGTCGGGAAGTTCAAGGTGCGCTATCCGAGCCACGGCCGCCACGTCGAGGGCGACCTCACCAACCAGGTGCTGGCGCTGATCGGCGCCGGCGGCAAGGTGCGGCGGATCTACACGACGTCGTCCGGGACGTCGGCGACGCCGACGATCCTCGGCTCCTACCGCGTCTACCGCAAGGATCCGGGGACGAACTCGCTCGGCATGTACGCGTCGTCGTACTTCATCCGGGGCTACGCGATCCACGGCTACATCTCCGTGCCGCCCTACCCGGCCAGCCACGGCTGCCTGCGGGTCCCGATGATGAGCGCCCGGTCGATCTACGACTGGATCCGGATCGGCACCCGCGTCGACACCTACTACCGGTGAGCGATCCGCACGAGGTCCTGGTCGCCGAGCTGCGCGAGCACGCGCTGATCGTCGGCGACGTCGTGCTGACGAGCGGCGCGACCGCGAAGTACTACGTCGACGCGAAGCGGGCCGTGCTGCGGCCCGCCGGCTTCCGCGCGCTCGGCGCGCTCGTGGCCGAGCGCGTGAAGGCGTGGGACGCGACCGCGGTCGGCGGCCTGACGATGGGCGCGGACCCTGTCGCCTGCGCGGCGCTGGCGGGCGGCGCGGACGCCAAGGCGTTCTTCATCCGCAAGGAGGCGAAGGGCCACGGGCTGCACCGCCGCATCGAGGGCCCGGTGCTGGCGCCCGAGGACCGCTGCGTCGTGGTGGAGGACGTCGTGAGCACGGGCGGCTCGACGATCGCCGCGATCGACGCGCTTCGCGAGGCCGGCCACGAGATCGTCGGCGTGCTGGCGATCCTCGACCGCCTGATGGGCGGCGCGGAGCGGATCGAGGCCGCGGCCGGTGCGCCCTACGTCGCGCTCACCACGATCGACGAGGTCTACCCGGACCGCCCGGACCGCGCCTGACGCCGGCCACCCGGGACGGTCCGCGCGGATAGCCTGCGCGTCGGCGTGCTGTCCCTCGTGCTCACGAACCTCGTCCGGCACAAGCTTCGGGCCGGCGGGACGGCGATCGGGATCGCCGTCGGAGTGGGGACGATCGTCGCGCTGCTCTCGGTGGGCTCCGGCCTCCAGCGCACCGCGGGCGAGCTCGTGCGCTTGGGCCAGGCGGACTTCGGCGTGTTCCAGGCCGGCGTCGCCGACCCGACCGCCTCGATCGTGCCGACGTCGCTGGCCCGGAGGCTGGAGCGGCGCGAGGACGTGGCGCGGGCGACGCCGCTGCTGCTCATGGTCGAGACGATTCGCCGCGATCCCGCGGCGATCGTCTTCGGCGCCGATCCGGACGGGTTCTTCGCCCAGCGGCTGGTCGTCCTGCGGGGCAGCCGCCGGCTCGGCGGACGGCGCATCATGGTCGGCGACCAGCTCGCGCGTCGGCTGGGCGTCGAGCCCGGGGACGAGCTGCGCGTCAAGCGCCGGCCGTTCACGGTCGCCGGCGTCTACCACAGCGGCATCTTCTTCGAGGACAACGGCGCCGTCGTCGACCTGCGCATGGCTCAGCGCCTCGAGCGCCGCGGCGACGACGCCACCAACATCGTCGTGGAGATGACGCCCGGCGCCGACCAGGCGAAGACCGAGCGGGCGGTACGACGGGCGTTCCCGGGGACGACGATCATCGGTACGCCCGAGGAGGCGGCGCGCCTGGGCGCCAACGGCGAGCTGGTGGGCAAGACCGTCACGATCATCACGGCGCTGGCGCTCATCCTGGGCGGGCTCGGCGTGGCGAACACGATGCTCATGGCGGTCCTCGAGCGCGAGCGCGAGCTGGCGCTGCTCAACGCGGTGGGCTGGCGCCGCTGGCGCGTCGCGTTCGTGGTGCTCGCCGAAGGGGTGGCGACGAGCGCCCTGGGCGCCGTCGTGGGGCTCCTCATCGGCACGCTCGGCGCCAGGGCGCTCAACCGGGCCCTGGACGTCTCCTCGGTCGTCACCCCCCATCTGACGCTCGACACGATCGCGCAGGCGCTCGCGATCGGCCTGGCGATCGGCGTGCTCGGCGGGCTGTACCCGGCCTGGCGGGGGACGGGCGCGTCACCCCTCCGCCTCCTGAGCAGCGGCACCTAACGCCGGCCCCCCGCCGGGCACGATGCGCCCGTCGCGCAGATGGAGGACCCGATCGGCGCGCTCGGCGATCGCGGCGTCGTAGCTGACGACCAGCAGCGTCATGCCCCGCCGCAGCCGGGCATCCTCGAGCAGGTCGAGCACCCGGGACGCGGAGGCGCTGTCGAGCGCGCCCGTGGGCTCGTCGGCCAGCAGCAGGCGCGGGTCGTTGGCCAGCGCGCGCGCGATGGCGACGCGCTGGCGCTCGCCGCCGGAGAGGCTCGCGCCGAGCACGTCGAGGCGATGGGCGAGGCCCACCTCCTTCAGCAGCGCCGTGGCGCGTCGCCGCCGCTCGGCGCGACCGATCCCCGCGCCGACGAGCGGGATCTCGACGTTGTCGCGGGCGCTCAGGTGCCCGAGCAGATGGTGGTGCTGGAAGACGAAGCCGACGACCTCGCGGTGGTAGCG
Source organism: Solirubrobacteraceae bacterium (assembly GCA_024710825.1). GTDB lineage: Bacteria > Actinomycetota > Thermoleophilia > Solirubrobacterales > Solirubrobacteraceae > Capillimicrobium. Next base: position 1,127 of record JANJUA010000214.1, on the reverse strand, counting down.
CGCGAGATCGCGCCCGGGCGGCGCGCCGTCGATCTCGACCGTCCCCGCCGTCGGCCGGTCCAGCGCGCCGACGAGCGCCAGCAGCGACGTCTTCCCTGACCCGGAGGGCCCCGTCAGCGCCACGAACTCGCCTGGCTCAATCGTCAGGGAGACGTCGTCGACGGCCACGATGGCGGGCGGATGCTCGCGGCGCAGGCCGGCGGCGACGACGCGAGCGCCCGCGTCAGCGGCGCACACGAACCCACCAGTCGCGGTTGACCGTCCCCTTGCCGCGCACCGTCACCGCGACCCGGAACGTGAGCCGGTAGCCCGCGGCGCGCTTGGGCCAGAGGATCGTGTCGCTGTACCGGCCGCGGAAGGCGTACGGCCGAGAGCCGCCGCGCGCCCGACCGGGGTTCGGATACTGCGTCGACACGACGCGGCCGCCGTAGAGGAAGTGGTAGACGGCGGTCGCGCGCAGCGGCTTGCCGGATGCGGTGCGTGCGGTCACCGTGATGCGCCAGTCCTTCGCGCCGCCCTTGGGGTGGTGGTTGGGGGCTTGGAGCCTCACGTCGAACGGGAACGCGGTCGCGGGCATCGCCGCGAGGGCGAGGGCGGCGACGCAGCCGAGCAGTGCCGCCGGGATGGCCGTGCGCATGATCTGCCTCCGTCTCGTTTGCCTCCCAGAACCCTACGCCGCGACGCTTCTCGACCGCTGCCGGTCGGCGAGGCGCAGCGCACCGGCGCCGAGCGCCGCGCCGGCCACGACGTCGAGCACGAAGTGGTTGGCCGTTCCGACGACGACCACGGCGATGCCGGGCGCGTAGGCCGGCGCGAGCGCGCGCACCACCCGGGAGCGCGCCGTCCGAGCCATCCCGGCGCCGGTGAGGATCGCGTAGGCCATGTGGAGGCTGGGCATGGCGGCGATCGGGTCGTACAGCCGCGAGACCAGGCCGGAGTCGAGGTCGATGCCGGCGCGGTGGACCGTGTCGGTGAAGCCGTCGAGCGTCCGCGGCGGCGCCGTGGGCAGCGCGACGTGCACCGGCTGCGCGGCGATGGTGGCGATCGCCCACGCGCGGCGCAGCCGATGGAACGCCGGGTCGCGGCGCGCGAACAGCAGCGCCAGCCATCCGACGGTCAGGCCCACG
>JANJUA010000202.1 GCA_024710825.1 Solirubrobacteraceae bacterium | reverse complement strand
AGGATGCAGCGCTCGCGGTCGATCGCGATCAGCGGCGACAGCGCGAGCGGCTTCTCGAAGTGGCGCTTGGGCTCGATGAAGCGCGAGCGGCCGTTGCCCCAGCCGAACGAGATGTCCTGCAGCGGGCACTCGCCGCCCTTGTCGCAGACGGGGCAGTCGAGCGGGTGGTTGAGCAGGAGGAACTCGACGACCGCCTCCTGCGCCTCGTGCACGCGCGCGGTCTGGGTGTGGACGACCATGCCGTCCTTGACCGGGGTGGAGCAGCCCGTCTGGAGCTTCGGGATGCCCTCGATCTCCACCAGGCACATGCGGCAGGCGCCGACCGGCTGGCCGAGCTTGGGCTCGTAGCAGAACACGGGGATCTCGACGTCGCCGTGCTTGGCGGCGTCGACGAGCATCGTGTTCTCGGGGGCCTGCACCTCTCGACCGTCGATCGAGAAGGTGATCGTCTTCGACTCTGGGCGCGGCATGGGGCTAGGCGACGGCTCCCTGGATGATGGCGAGCTCCGGCTCGGGCTCCTCGGTGGTCGCCCACGCCGCGGCCCGGCGCTCCTCGATGTAGGCCTCGAACTCGTCGCGGAACTTGGCGACCATCGAGCCGATCGGCATCGCCATCGCGTCGCCGAGGACGCAGAGACAGTTGCCGATGATGTTCGTGCAGACCGACGCCATGATGTCGAGGTCCATCGGCGTGGCCTCGCCCGCCTTGATGCGCTCGAGCATCTTCACGGTCCAGTTCGTGCCCTCCCGGCAGGGGGTGCACTTGCCGCAGGACTCGTGGCGGTAGAAGTAGGCGGTCTTGTAGGCGACGTCGACGACCGAGGTCGAGTCGTCGACCACGATGATCGCGCCGGAGCCGAGCATCGAGCCGGCCTTGGCCAGGGTGTCGAAGTCGTAGGGGAGGTCGAGGTCGTCCTTGGTGAGCACCGGGGCGCTCGAGCCGCCCGGGAACCAGAGCTTGACCTCGCGGCCGTCCGGCGGGCCGCCGGCCAGGCCGTAGATGATCTCGCGCGAGGGGATGCCGAGCTCGATCTCGTAGTTGCCGGGGCGCTTGACGTGGCCCGAGATCGAGACGAGCTTCGTGCCGGTCGAGGTCTCCGTGCCGATCTTGGCGTACTCGTCGCCGCCCATGCGGATGATCGACGGCACCGTCGCGAGCGTCTCGACGTTGTTGATGAGCGTCGGCCCCTGGTAGAGGCCCTGGTTGGCGGGGAACGGCGGCTTCAGGCGCGGGTTGCCGCGCTTGCCCTCGAGCGAGTCGAGCAGCGCCGTCTCCTCGCCGCAGATGTAGGCCCCCGCGCCGCGGTGCACGACGAGGGAGAGGTCGTGCTCGGAGCCGAGGATCGCGTCGCCGAGGTACCCGGCCGCCTCCGCCTCGGCGACGGCCGCGTCGAGGATGTCGGCCTGCAGCCGGTACTCGCCGCGGATGTAGATGAACGCCTTGTTCGCCCCCGCCGCGTACGCCGCGATGATGATGCCCTCGATGAGCATGTGGGGGTTCTTCTGCATGATCTCGCGGTCCTTGAACGTGCCCGGCTCGGACTCGTCCGCGTTGCAGCAGAGGTAGACGTCCATGGCGCCCTTGGGCAGGAACGAGACCTTCTTGCCCATGGCGAAGCCGGCGCCGCCGCGCCCGCGCAGGCCGGAGGCGAGCAGCTCGTTGAGGACCGCCTCGCGCGGCATCGCGAGCGCCTTGCGCAGGTCGTCGTAGCCGCCGCGGCGCCGGTAGACGTCGATCGTGTTCAGGCCGGGCTCGTCGATGTCCCGGAAGAGGAGCAGCTCGCTCATGCCGTGCCCTCCGTGTGGTCGTCAGGTGTCGTCGCTCCGGCGGAGGGGCGGTAGCGGAGCTGCTTGCGCGGCAGCGGGTCGCGGTCGTTGCGGACGTCGTCGAGCAGCTCCTCGACGTCCGAGAGCGCGAGCGGGCCGACGTAGGTGCCGTCGACGGAGGCCATCGGGGCGATGTCGCAGGCGCCGAGGCACTCGAAGCGCTTGACGGCGAAGTCCGCGTCGCCGTCCGTCAGCTCCTTCACGCGCGCGTAGAGCTCGTCGGCCCCGCGCAGCGAGCAGGAGATGTTGGTGCAGACGTAGACGCGGTGGCGGCCGACGGGCTCCGTGTCGAACATGTCGTAGAAGGTCGCGACCGCGGTGAGGTAGCCGGGCGTGAGGCGCATGACGCACGCCGCCTGCTCGATCGCCTCGGGCGAGCACCAGCCGTGGTGGCGCTGGACGGCCGCCAGCGCGGGCAGCGTCGCCGAGCGGCTGTCGGGGTACTTCGCCATGTGCGCCTCGATCTCCGCGCGCACGTCCTCGGGCACCGGCGTGGTGGCCGGGTCGGGGACCTGCGACGGGTCCTTGGAGAGATCGACCTCGCGATCCCAGCCGGGCACGCGGGAGCCATGTTCGAACCTGCGGACTTCCATGCTCACCTGTCGATGCCGCCGAGGATCGGGTCCAGCATCGCGAGCGTCGCGATGAGGTCCGCGATGTAGGAGTCGGTGACCATCGGACCGATGGCCTGCAGGTTCACGAACGAGGGCTCGCGCATGTGCACGCGCGCGGGCTTCGAGGAGCCGTCGGAGCGCACGAAGCAGCCGAGCTCGCCGCGCGGCGACTCGATCGGGTAGTACGCCTCGCCCGGCGGGACGCGGAAGCCCTCGGTCACGAGCTTGAAGTGGTGGATCAGCGCCTCCATCGAGGTCGCCAGCTCGTGGCGGGGCGGCAGCACCACCTTGCGGTCGTCGGCGATGTGCGCGCCCTCCGGAAGGCCGTCGAGCGCCTGGTCGATGATGTCGCAGGACTCGTAGATCTCGGCCATGCGCACCGCGTAGCGATCCCAGTTGTCGCCCTTGGTGCCGACCGGGATCTTGAAGTCGAAGTCCTCGTAGGAGCTGTACGGCTGCGCCTTGCGCAGGTCCCACGGGTTGCCCGCGGCGCGCAGCAGCGGGCCCGTGACGCCCAGGTCGAGCAGCGTCTGCTCGTCGAGCGGCGTGACGTTGCGCATGCGGTTGAGGAAGATCTCGTTCTTGGAGAGCAGCGCGTGGTAGTCGTCCGCCGAGTTGCGCATGCGCTTCGTGAACGCCTTGGCCTTCTCCGCGAAGCCGACCGGGATGTCCTCCATGACCCCGCCGACCTGGATGTAGCGGGTGTGCATCCGCTGGCCGGAGGACATCTCGAAGAGGTCCAGGCAGTTCTCGCGCTCGCGGAAGCAGTAGAAGAGCAGCGACATCGCGCCGACGTCGAGCGCCGAGGTGCCGAGCCAGACGAGGTGGCTCTGGATGCGGTTGAGCTCGAGATGGATGACGCGCAGGTACTGGGCGCGCTTGGGGACCTCGAGCTCCAGCAGCGTCTCGACCGCGCCGCAGAACGCGTGCGCGTTGAAGTAGTAGGCCAGGTAGTCCATCCGCTCGACGACGGGGATGACCTTCCAGTAGCTCTTGTCCTCGGCGGTCTTCTCGATGCCCGTGTGGACGTAGCCGATGATCGGCTTGATGTCCCGGATGACCTCGCCCTCGAGCGTGGTGTAGAGGCGCAGCACGCCATGGGTCGCCGGGTGGTGCGGGCCGAGGTTGATCGTCAGCAGCTCGGTCTGCTCGGCATCGCCGGCGTGGTGCCCCAGCTCGCCGAGGTCGAGCACGTCGACGTCGCGGGTCTCGACGGAGCTCATGCCGGGGTGCTGCTTCCCTCGTGGGGCGGGTCGACGCCGAGCGTGTAGTCGGTGCCCTGCGCCTGGTGGTAGGTGAAGAGGACCGGCTCGCCGCCGACCGGGAAGTCGCGGCGCTGCGGGTGGCCCTCGTAGTCCTCGGGCATGAGGATGCGCCGCGGATCCGGGTGGCCGTCGAAGACGACGCCGAACATGTCCCAGACCTCGCGCTCCTGGTGGTCGGCCGTGGGCCACTCCGGCGTGACCGACGGGACGTTGGGTGCGTCGACGGGTACTCGCAGGCGGACGGTCAGGCGGTCGACGCTGCTCATGTCCAGCAGCTCGTACTGGACGCCGAGCCGCGGCTCCTCGGGGTAGTAGTCGAGGCCGTGGACGGACGCGAGGAACGTGTAGCCCTTCCCCTTGAGGAAGCGCAGCACCTCGCGGATGCGGGAAGGCGCCACGTCGATGGCGCCCTTGTCGCGGAAGTACAGCGTGCCGAGCACCGTGTCGGCGTCGGCGTCGCGCAGCTCCCCGGCGAGCAGCTCGAGCCCCGTCGCGTCAGGCACGATGGTCCTCGGGCTGGAAGACGTTGACCGCGGCCGGCGCCTGCCGGGGGTCGCCGACGAGCTCCTCGGTGCCGCGCGCCTCGTAGCGGTCGCGCCAGCCGAGCTTCGGGTCGTCCTGGATCATGCTGCGCAGCTTGAGGATGCCGTGCATGAGCGCCTCGGGGCGAGGCGGGCAGCCGGGCACGTGGACGTCGACCGGCAGGAACTTGTCGGCCGGCACCAGCGAGTAGTTGTTGAAGATGCCCATCGACGACGAGCAGGCGCCCATCGCGATCGCCCACTTCGGCTCGAGCATCTGGTCGTAGACGCGCCGGACGATCGGGGCCATCTTGATGCTGATGCGGCCCGAGATGATCATCAGGTCCGACTGGCGCGGCGAGCCGCGGAACGCCTCGGCGCCGAAGCGCGCGACGTCCATCCGGCCGGCGACGATCGTCATCATCTCGATCGCGCAGCAGGCCAGGCCGAACGTCGCGGGGAAGATCGCGTTGCCGCGCGCCCAGTTCAGCGCCTTGTCGAGCGTCGTCGTCATCACGCGCTCGGTGACGTACTGCTCGAGCGCGTCGTCCTCGAGGTTGCCTCGCAGCGCGTCGCGGGCGCGAATCCCGCGGGCCCGGAAGTCCGCCGGGTCGACGGGGCCGCTTCGGACTATCTCCATGAGAGGGCGCCTCGACGCCAGACGTAGACGAACGCGACGGCCAGCAGCGTGATGAAGACGGCGGTCTCGACCATCGCGAACGTGCCGAACTCCCGCAGCTGCACCGCGATCGGGAACAGGAAGATGATCTCGATGTCGAACAGGAGGAAGAGCATCGCGATCATGTAGAAGCTGATGCCGAAGCGGAAGCCGGTCTTGACCTCCGACGGCATGCCCGACTCATACGGCTCCGACGTCGCGGCGCGCTCGCGGCGCTTGGGCCCGAGCAGCGAGTTGACGAACGAGAAGAGAACGCCGAGGAACCCTCCGAGGAGGAGGAAGACGATGGCGGGCAGGTAGGAGCGGAGCACGGGCCGCACCGTTATAGCAGCAGTTTGTGCGAGGTTGTTACTTAGTGCCAGGAGACACGAGATGAGCGGAGTGGTCGTCGCGACGGCCTGGGCGGCGGCGGCGATCAACGCCGCCGCCGGGATCTGGGGCGCCTGGCGCTGGTGGCGAGTGGAGCCCAGCGCGGCCTTCTGGGTGCTGCTGCGGGCGGGGCAGGCGGCGACCGTCGTCTTCGCGGTGGTGTGCGGGATCGCCGCAATCGGAGGGCACACCCCCGACGACGGGCTCTTCTGGCTGTACGTCGCACTGCCGATCGCGGTGGCGTTCGTCGCCGAGCAGCTCCGGATCCTCTCGGCGCAGTCCGTGCTCGAGGCGCGGGGGCTGCCGGACGCGCAGGCCGTCGGACGTCTGGACGACGCCGGTCAGCGCTCGGTGGTGCTGGCGATCGTGCGGCGCGAGATGGGGGTGATGACCGCCGAGGCGCTCGCCGTCGCGTTCCTGCTGGGCCGTGCGGCGCTCACGTCGGGCGGGATCTGACGCGGTCGCCGATGCTCGCGTAGCCGCCGCGGAAGTACAGCAGCGGCTCGCCCGCCGGGTCGTGGTCGAAGTGCGTGACGGCGCCGATGCCGATCGTGTGGTCGCCGCCGGGCAGCAGCTCGTGGACGTCGCAGGCGATCCAGGCGAGCGCGTCGTCGAGCACCGGGACGCCGTGAGCGACCGTGTGCGTGACGGCCTCGAACTTCGATGCGGCCACCTGCTTGCTGGCGAACACGGCCGCCAGGTCCTCCTGGCCGGCGCGCAGGACGTTGACCGCGAAGCGGCTCGCCTCGCGCACGACGGGCAGGGTGCGGCTGGCGTTGTCGAAGCAGACGACGAGCAGCAGCGGGTCGAGCGACAGCGACGTGACGGCGTTCGTCGTCAGGCCCGCCGGGCCCTGGGGGCCGTGCGCGGTGACGATCGTCACGCCCGTCGCGAACTCGCCTATCGCCTCGCGGTACGCGCGCTGGACGTCGGTGGCGGAGCCCATGGCGACAGTGTCGCAAGGGTGAAGTCCCGGCGCCGGCCGCGGTTGCCGCCGTTCCAGGGGCCGCGGGTCGATGGTCGGTGGCTGCGTTTGCGGCCCACTGGCTCGACCGGCGCCGGTGACGTCGGACCCTTTCGCCTCGGCGTCCGCTACTCCTCCACGATCAGCTCGCCGTACTGGCCGAGGTTGTCGTGGTTGCCGAGCGTGCAGACGAGCCGGTACGTGCCCGGCTTCAGCTCCACGGAGGCGGTCTTGGTCTCGCCCGGGCGGCCGCTCTCCGTGCCGCCGTGCGCGATCGCCGTCCCCTCGCTGTCGGTCTCGGTCAGCGACTGGACCTTGACGTTGTGCGTCAGTCGGCCCTCGTTGTGGGCGACGATGCGCAGCGGCAGGTCGCCGGGCCGCACGCGCACGTTCTGAGGGGTGATGCGGTAGTCGTCGAGGACCAGCTCGAGGGTCGCCCCCTCCACGTCGACGGCGGCCGGCTCGCCGCAGCCTCCGAGGGCCGCGAGCGCAAGCAGGGCGAGCAGGGGCGTGGCGCGAAGTCGAGACATGTGACGCACCGTGACCCTAGTGCCGGGCTCGGCTCTAGAGTGCGCGCGTGAGGCACGCTCCGTTCCCCGGTCCCCGGCCGTCCCCCTGGGCGATCCTCGTGGCCGCCTGCGCGCTGCTCGTCGTCGGCGGGTTCGCCGCCGTGGCCGTGGGCAACCTCGCCTCGCGCAGCGAGCGCATCGCCACCTACGTGGTGCGCGGATCGCTGTCGGAGGTGGTTCTCGACCTCGGCGACGGCGACGTCGTGGTGGCCCGCGGCAAGCCGGGCGCCTCCGTCGCCGTGCGCCGCGTCGAGCGCTACTCCTACGACCGGCGCCCCACCACGGAGCGCAGCGTCGAAGGAGGGGTCTTCCGGGCGAGCTCGCGCTGCCCCTCGACGATCCTCGACGACTGCTCGGTCTCCTACCGGGTGCTGGTGCCGGACAACGTCTCCGTCGACATCACGACCGGCGGCGGCGGCGTGCGCCTCGAGGACTACCAGGGGTCGGGGAGCATCGCCACGGACGGGGGAGACGTCACGGTCACCGGCTACTGCGGCTTCTCGCTGGAGGTGAGCACCAACGGCGGGAGCGTCGCCGCGAGCGCCGACTGCCCGCCGTCGCGGCTGCGCCTGCGCACCGGCAGCGGCGCGATCCGCGCGACCGTCCCGCCCGGCAGCTACGTGCTCGAGGCGGAGAGCTCGACGGGCGCCGAGACCGTGCGGGGGCTGACGTCGGTGGTCGACGCCCCGTTCTCGGTCCAGGCTCTCAGCCGCTCAGGCTCGGTCGTGGTGGAGGCCGCTCCGTGATCGCGGCCCTGGAGCTGGACTTCCGCGTCACCCGAGCGGGCCAGGCGGTCGCCTACCTCGTGGCGAACGTCCCGATCGCGCTGCTCGCGCTGCTCGCCATCGCCGCCCTGCTGCTCGGCGCCGCGCTGAGCGTCGCCGCCGTGGGCCTCCCCCTGCTGATCGCGGCGGCGGCCGCCTGCCGGCGGCTGGCGCGCCTCGACCGCCGCGTCGCCAACCGCCTCCTGGGCACGCAGATCCCGCCCCTGCCGAGCCGCCGGCGGCGGACGGCGCGCGGCTGGTGGGAGCGCGTGCTCGAGCTCCTCGGCGACAGGGAGCTGTGGCGGACGGTCGCCCTGCTGGCCGTCAAGGCGCCGCTGATCGCGGCGCTGATCGTCGTCGCCGCCGTGCCCATGGCGATCTTCGCCGTCCTGCTGCAGCTCGGCGTGCAGGGCGTGGGCGGCCCTGGGGGCGTCGACTACGTCGGGCCGTGGCGGCTGGGCCCCGGGCTCGGCCTCGCGCTCTGGGCGCTGGCCCTCGCGGCGGCGGTCCTGGTCGTCGCCACTCTCGACGCGCTGCACTCGCTCCTGTGCACGGTGGCCCGCGCGACCCTCGCCCCGCGCGCCGCCGACCGCACCGGGCCGGTGCGGGAGATCCTGGCCGAGAGCCTCGGGGACCGCTCGATCTCGCTGGCCTACTGGCTGCCCGATCGCGAGGCGTTCGTCGACGAGGCGGGCCGCCCCGTCACGCTGCCCGACCCCGGCTCCGGTCGGGCCTGGACCGCGGTCGAGCGCGACGGCCGCCGCGTCGCCGCGATCGTCCACGACCCCGCGCTCGACACGACGCGCGAGCTGGTGCACGCGGCGGCGGCGTCCTCGTCGCTGGCCATCGACAACGAGCGGCTGAAGGCCGACCTCCGCGCCCGCCTGGAGGAGCTGCGCGAGTCGCGGCGGCGGATCGTCGCCGCGACCGACGAGTCGCGGCGGCGCATCGAGCGAGACCTGCACGACGGCGCGCAGCAGCAGCTCGTCGCGCTCGCGCTCGACCTCCGGCTGCTGCGCGCGCGGACCGAGGACGCGGAGCTGGCCGAGGGCATCGACGCCCTCAGCGAGCGCCTGACGGTCGCGCTCGCGGAGCTGCGCGAGCTGGCGCGCGGCATCCATCCGGCGATCCTGGTCGAGCGCGGGCTGGAGCCGGCGGTGACCGCGCTCGCCGAGCGGCTCCCGGTGCCCGTCGAGCACAGGGTGGCGTTGGAGGAGCGCCCGCCGCCGGAGATCGAGTCGGCGGTCTACTTCCTCGTCTCCGAGGCGTTGACGAACACCGCGAAGTACGCTCGCGCGCAGCATGCGAGCGTCGACGTGCGTCGGGACGGCGGGGAGGTGGTGGTGCGGATCGTCGACGACGGGATCGGCGGCGCCTGCCTCGACCGCGGCAGCGGCCTACGCGGGCTCGTCGACCGGCTCGCGGCCGTGGACGGCACGCTGACCGTCGACAGCCCGGTGGGCGAGGGCACGCGGATCGAGGGGCGCCTGCCGCTGGAGGGTGGGGCGTAGGTGCGCTCTCTGCTCGCGGCGCTCGCCCTCGTCGCCGTGCTCGCCGGCTGCGGCGGTACGACGGAGGTGCGCGAGCCGCCCCTCCAGTCGACCGGCGAGGCGCCGACGACGCAGCCCGGACCGGCCGGAGCCGAGGACGACGACCTGCGGATCTGGGTCGTGACCCACGGGCAGGCGGCGAGCCCTTTCTGGGCGATCGTGCGCAACGGCGTCGAGGCCGCGGCGCGCGAGATGGACGTCCCCGTGAGCTATCGGGCGCCCGACATCTACAGCCTCGAGCGGATGCGTCGTCTCATCGACGCCGCGATCGCCAGCCGTCCGGCCGGGCTCGTCGTGTCGCTGCCCGAGCGGGCGATCCGGTCGTCGGTGCGCAAGGCGGTGCAGGAGGGCATCCCGGTCGTGACGATCAACTCAGGCGCAGACCGCTACCGCGGCCTCGGCGTGCTCGCCCACGTGGGGCAGCCCGAGCGACGGGCCGGGCTTCAGGCGGGCAGGCGCCTCGCCCGCGCCGGCGCGCGGACCGCCCTGTGCGTCAACCTCGAGATCCCCAACCAGGGGCTCGACGCGCGCTGCCGCGGCCTGGAGCGCGCCATGCGCGAGGTCGGCGGTCGCTCGCGGGTCATCCGCGTCGACGACCAGAACCCGGCGGCCGGCGCCACGATCGCGGCCGCGGTGCGCGAGCGCGGCGTCGCCGCCGTGCGCGCGCGCAACTCGACGGGCGGCCTGCTCGCCATCGACGGCCTGGCGTCGCTGCCGCCGTCGCAGCGCCCTGTGGTGGCGACGTTCGACCTCGGGCCCGAGGTCCTCACGGCCGTCCGCGACGGTCGGCTGGCGTTCGCCGTCGACCAGCAGGCCTACCTCCAGGGCTTCCTGCCGGTCGTCTTGCTCGTGCAGCGCGCGCGCTACGGCCTCTTCCCGGCGGGCCGCGAGCTGATCGCCACCGGGCCGAACTTCGTGACCCGCTCCAACGCCCGCCGCGTCCTGGAGCTGAGCCGCCGCTCCATCCGCTGAGCGACGGTCCTCGGCGGCCCAGCGCGTCGTCGTGCGCCGCAGCCCGGCGAGCGCGAGCGCGCCCGCCGGCACGGGCGTCCAGACCGCCACGGCGCGGTAGGCGAGGACCGATGCGAGCGTCACGTCCAGCGGGGCGCCGAGCGCGACGAGCGCACCGACCAGCCCGCCGCTCGTGGCACCCGGCAGCGGGATCGTGTTCGCGACCTGGCCGACGAAGTAGCCGAGCACGAGGACGGCGACCGGCGGCGGAGCGCCGAACGCGTTGAACGCCGCCCACAGGACCGCGATGTCGCAGGCCCACCAGACCGCCGCGCCCGCGAGGCGGGGGTCGCCACGGCGGGCGAAGGAGAGCGCGCCCGCCACCGCCTCGCCGAGGATCCCGGCGTGGGCGCGCAGCCGAGCCGCGCGCGAGGCCGGGCTCGGCGCCGCGATCGGCGGGTGCCGGCGGCGCAGTCCCAGCCACAGCGCCACGACGATGA
>JANJUA010000167.1 GCA_024710825.1 Solirubrobacteraceae bacterium | reverse complement strand
CAAGCCGGTCGCCGACGCGCGCCGGGCCACCGGCGCCATCGTGGCCGTGTCGGCCGAGAGCCGCGAGGAGGTCGACGCCTTCGCCGACGCCGGCCTGGCCGCCGGCGGCAGCGCCGCCAACGAGCCGATGGACCACGTCTTCATGTACGGCCGCAGCTTCCACGACCTCGACGGCCACCTGTGGGAGATCATGTGGATGAGCCGGGAGGCCGTCGAGACCGGCCCCAACGACATGGCCCGCAGTGCGTAGCCGCACGGGCTCCGGCACGCACGCGCCCGGCGCCCGCGCGCGCCGGGCGGCGACGCGTACCATGTGCCCCGTGCTGACCGGCCGCCAGGGGACGGACGGGATCGAGCTGGAGCTCGAGGCTCACCGCAGGGCCCTGACCGGGTACTGCTACCGGATGCTCGGCTCCGGCTCGGAAGCCGAGGACGCCGTCCAGGAGACGCTGGTGCGTGCGTGGAGGTCCGCCGACCGCCTGCGGACGCGCGAGGCGCTGAAGTCGTGGCTGTATCGCATCGCGAGCAACGTCTGCCTCGACATGCTCCAGGGCCCGCAGCGCCGCGCCCAGCCCATGGACCTCGGACCCGCCTCCGCGGCGGACTCCGCGCTCGGCCCCGACATGGGCGAGCATGCCTGGGTCCAGCCGATCGCCGACGCCCGGGTGCTCCCGGACGCCGCCGACCCCGCCGCCATCGCCGAAGGGCGCGAGACGCTGCGCCTGGCGTTCGTCGCCGCGCTGCAGCACCTGCCTCCGCGCCAACGTGCCGTGCTCATCCTCCGCGAGGTGCTGCGCTGGCAGGCCAGCGAGGTCGCCGAGCTGCTCGACACGTCCGTCGCCTCGGTCAACAGCGCGCTGCAGCGGGCGCGGGCCACGCTCGCGTCGCTCGACCTCGACAGCGGCGCCGCCCCGGCCGCGGTCGACGACGACGAGCAGCGGGCGCTGCTGGCGCGCTACGTCGCGGCCTTCGAGGCCTACGACATGACCTCGCTCGTCGCGCTGCTGAAGGACGACGCCAGGTTCTCGATGCCGCCCTTCCCCCTGTGGGTCCAGGGGCCCGACGACATCGTCGCCTTCATGCTCGGCACCGGCGCGCACTGCCGCGGCTCGCGGCTCGTCGCCACGTCCGCCAACGGCGGGCCGGCGGTCGGGGTCTACCATGCCGCCGCGCCCGGCACCTGGGAGCCGTGGGCGGTGGTGGTGGTCGAGACCTCAGGCGGGCGGATCTCCGGGCTGCACCACTTCCTCTTCCCGAAGCTGTTCGCCGAGTTCGGGCTGCCGGCGCGGCTCCAGGACGAGCAGGCCGGCTAGCCCGACGAGCTCCAGCAGCCCACGCTGGTCTTCGGGCAGGTCGCGGACGGCGAGCTGCCAGCCGCAGCGACGGGCGGCGAGCCGCAGGCGCATGAGCGCGTCGACGAGGCGCAGGTCGGGTCGTCGGGCGTCGATGCGGCTGACGACGATCTCGACGCCGTCGCCGACGATCAGCACGATCGTCGCTCTGTATGCGGGTGGCTGCATGGCCGTCTCGGGCTGAGACGGCGCCGGCAGCCCGAAGTCATCGGCTCAGGCCTCGGCCTCGAACCCGTCGGCGGGCGCCGGCGGCGCGGCGTCGTCGGGCTGCTCGTTGACCTCCGTGATGCGCAGGCCGAAGTCGTCGTCGATCACCACGACCTCCCCGCGCGCCACCTGCTGGCCGTTGACGAGCAGGTCGACGGGCTCGCGCGCGGAGCGCGACAGCGCCACGACCGACCCCGGGCCGAGCGCGAGCGCCTGCCCGAGCGTCATGCGCGTGCGCCCGACCTCCACCGACAGCTCCACCGTCACGTCCTGGAGGCGGCCGAGGTCCCCGGCCGCCGATGGCGCCGCCTCTTCGGGCGACAGCTGAGCGAGCTCCATCTCGTCGGACACGTGAGGCCTCCTCGCGCTACTGGACGGCGACGTCGGTGAAGAGCACGTCCGCCGCATGGACGTCCGTGGTCGCGTGGATGTTGTTCAGGATGTCCTTCTTCAGGCGTCGTCGCCCGCGCTCGGAGGTGAGCTCCCCGCCGGAGGCTGACGTGACCGTGTCGGTGACGATGTCGCGGACGATCGCCTCCTGCGGCAGCGTGCCGTAGCCCTCGGGCGGAGCGGCCCCGCCGCCGTGTCCGCCCGCCTCCGGCGCGGTGTCGGCGCCCGGCTGCATGACGAGCGCCACGCCGAGCTTCGCGAAGCGACCGTCGGAGAGGTTCAGGAGGAACTCCTTCGGCAGCACGTAGACCTCGCCCTCGACCTTCACCTTCGGCGCGGCCTCCGGCTTGGTCAGGACGAACTGGTAGACGCCACCCAGCACGACGACGAGGACCAGGGGAATGACGATCTTGAGCTTGGACTTCATCGTGGCTAGGGCTCCTGGGGACCGATCCCCGGCTCGGGGAAGGAGATCGCGGGCGCGGGGCCGGTCGGCGCGGCTTCGAGGCGGGGCAGGACGATCTGGACGCGGCGGTTGCGGGCGCGGCCCCCCGCCGTCGCGTTGGAGGCGACCGCGTCGAGGTGGGCGCGGCCGGTGGCGCTGAGGCGCTGAGGCGCGACGGACGAGGCGATCAGGGCGCGGACGACGGCCGAGGCGCGCGCGGTCGACAGCTCCCAGTTGCTCGGGAACTGCGCGCTGGCGATCGGCACCGAGTCGGTGTAGCCCTCCACGACCACGCGGTGCTCGCTCTCCGCCCGCAGCAGGCCGCCGATCGCGGCGAGCAGCGTGGCGCCCTCGCCCTGCAGCCGCGCCTCGCCGCTGGCGAAGAGCAGCTTGTCGGTGAGGACGGTGATCACCAGCCCGCGGCGCTCGATGCGCGCGGCGAGCTTGTCGGAGAGGCCGTGCTCGGCGGCGTAGGCGTCGACGCGCTCCTTGAGCGCCCGGAGGTCGTCGTTCTCGGCCTGGACGGGGTCGTCCGCGCCCGGGACGGGCGCGCCCACGATGCCCTCGCCGGCTTTCGCCAGTCCGTTGGCGCTGGGCGACAGCGCGTTGGTGAACGCGCCGGAGAGCGACTCCTTGAGCTCCTCGTACTTCGACGTGTTCACGTTGGCCATGGCGAAGAGGACGATGAACAGGGCCAGCAGGAGGGTGACCATGTCGGCGTAGCTGACGAGCCAGCGCTCGTCGTGGTCGTCTGCCTGCCCACCCTTCCTCCTTCTGCGACCCGCCATGGCCTAGGCGGCCGCGGCGGCGGGGGTCGGGTCGTCGACGGCGTGCAGGGCGGGGGCGTCCTTGGGCTCGCGGGCGGCGGCCCGATCGGCGGGCGGCAGGAACGTCAGCAGCTTCTCCATGACCAGGCGCGGGTTGTCGCCCGCCTGGATGGCGAGGATCCCCTCGAGCACCATGGTCCGCATGGCGGTCTCCTGGGCGGACAGCTTCTGAAGCCGGTTGCCGACGGGGAAGTAGAGGACGTTGGCGGTGCCGACGCCGAGCAGCGTGGCGACGAAGGCGCCCGCGATCGCCGGGCCGATGCTGCCCGGGTCGGCCAGGTTGGCGAGGACGTGCAGGAGGCTGAGGACGGTGCCGATGATGCCGATCGTCGGCGAGAAGGCCCCGGCCTTGACGAACGGGTCGGCGACCGCCCGGTGGCGGTGCTCCATGCCCTCTATCTCGCCGTCGAGCACCTCGCGGACGAGCTCGGGCTCGGTGCCGTCCACGACGAGCTGCAGGCCGTTGCGCGTGAACGGGTCCTCGATGGCCTCGATCTCGGACTCCAGCGCCAGCATCCCGTCCTTGCGGGCCCGCTCCGCGTAGCCGACGAGCTCGCGCACCCGTCCCGACAGGTCGAGCTCCGGCGTGCTGAAGGCGCGCTTGAAGCCCACCGGGATCGCCTTGACGCCGTCCATGCCGCAGGCGGCCATCGTCGCGCCGAACGTCCCGCCGAGCACGATGACGATCGCCGGGATCTTGATCAGCCCGGCGAGCGCGACGCCTTCGATCAGCGCTCCCAGGAGGAGCGCGCCGACCGCGAGGAGGACGCCGATGAGGGTTGCCGCCTTCATGTTCCCCCCGTTTGATCGGCAGCCGGCCAGGGTTCTTCAGTCTGCGGCGGTGAGCTTCAACGCGTTGACGGCTATCTGGGTGCGCCACTCGCGCACCTTGGCGACCACGACCTCGACGGGCTCGTCGACGGGCAGCTTGGCGCCGGTGGTGAGCGAGAGCACCGTGTCGGGGCGGGCCTCGATCGTGGCGATGAGGTCCGGGTTGAGATGGAAGCCCTCCCGTTCCCGGGACAGGTGGTGCAGGCGGATCATCGGCTGGTCCTTTCGGCGGGTGGGGTCGCGCGACGGGCGGGGCGAGTCCCTCCGACTCGCCCCGCCCCGCGCGGCCGTCAACCGCGGCGGCCCGTCGGCCTACCGGTTGAGGTTGACGAGGTCCTGGAGCATGTTGTCGCCCGTGGAGATCACGCGCGAGTTGGCCTGGAAGCCGCGCTGGGCGATGATCATGTTCGTGAACTCGGTGGCCAGGTCCACGTTGGACATCTCGATCGAGCCGCCCATGGCGCTGCCGTAGCCGTTGTCGCCCGGTGTGCCGACCGTCGCCGCGCCCGACGACCCGTTCGCGCGGAAGCGGTTGCCCGACGCGCGCTCCAGCGCCTGCTCGTTCGGGAACTTCGCCAGCGAGACGTAGCCGGCGGTCGCGCGGCCGTTGGCCACCGCGGGCAGCGGCGCCGGGGGCACGTAGGCGGCCGGCGGGATGAACGTCACGGCGCCGTCCGCGCCGACGCTGACGTCGGTCGCGCCCGCCGGGACGTTGATGAGCACGTCGACGCCGGCGCCGCCCGGCTGGCTGCGGCCGACGACGTAGTAGCCGTCCTGGGTCGTGACGAAGCCGTCGTTGTTGCGGATGAAGTTGCCGGCCCGGGTGTAGTTGACGTCCGCCGCGGCGGGGATGCCGGCGGTGGGGACCGCCGCGTTCGGGGCCGCCGAGGCCTGACCGACGCGCATCCAGCCTTCGCCGGAGATCGCGATGTCCAGCGGGTTGCCGGTGGTCTGGATCGCGCCGCTGCCCATGCGGTTGCCGATCGCGCCGACCGTCACCCCGAGGCCGACCTGCGCCGCGTTGGACCCGCCGAAGCCTCCGGCCGCGTTCGCCGCCGCGCCACCGCGCTGCGTCTGCGAGAGGGCGTCCTGGAAGCTCGTCGTGGACGCCTTGAAGCCGAGGGTGTTGACGTTCGCCAGGTTGTTGGCGGTCACGTCGAGCATGGTCTGCTGTGACTTGAGCCCGCTGATCGCGGAGAACATCGCTCGCATCATGGTGTGGGTGCTCCTTGGTCGCTCCGGCCTCCTCGATGCGAGGTCCAGCCGGGTCGGGGACGGGACTAGGCGATGACCGCCGAGTCGATGTTGGTGAAGACGTGCTCGCGCATGTGCGCGCTGTCGACCGCCGTGATGACGGTGCGGTTGGTGACGGAGACGACGAACGCCTTGTCGTCGACGAAGACGACCGACTCGCGGGAGCCCTTCGTCGCCGCGCGGTCGACGGCGCCCTCGAGGCGCTGCATGGTCCCGTCGTCGACCTCGATGCCGCGCCGCCGCAGGCGGTCGACGGCGTGGCCGGAGAACTGGACGCCCGCCGTGCGCTCGCTCAGCACCTCGCTGAACGGACGCGACGGCGCCGTGGCCGCGCCCCGGACGGGGGCCTGCTGCGGCGCGGCGGGCCCGGAGATCCCGGGTGGGATGAGGGCCGGGTTGTGCGCGATCTGGCTCATCGGACCTCGGTGATCGCGCCGAGCTGGACGTCGGCCTCACCGGAGACCGTCAGGCTCGGGCCGTCGGGGCCGAACTCGGCGCTCTCGACCTGGCCGGTCCGCTCGACGGTCTCGCCGCCCTGCTCGCCCGCGACGACGTAGGTCACGGTGCGCCCGACGAGGTTGATCGCCGTGTCGGCGGCGGCGTCGGCGCGCTGCACCTGGACGGCCTCGGACATGTTCGTCAGCTGCTCGAGCATCGAGAACTGCGTCATCTGCTCGATGTACTGCTGGGAGTCGCCGGGCTGCGACGGGTTCTGGTGGCGGAGCTGCTCGACGAGGATGCGCAGGAACGCGTCCTTGTCCATGCCGAAGCCGCTCGCCCCGCTCGTCGCGGTGGACGTCGTCGCGCTCGCACCGGCGGCGCCGGCGGTGTCGGTCGGCGCCGGCACGTCGGCGCCGAGGGTGGGGATGGTGGTGCTCACGGTCGCTCGCTTTCAGGCCATCACGTCGACCAGAGCGCCGGCGTTGAGCCGGTCGGTCGACGGCGTCGGGGTGGATAGGGGATCGGCGGCGTCCTCGTCGCCGGCGGCGCCGAGCGCGGTGACGCGCCCGGAGCCGGCGCTCGCGCCGTCGGAGCGGGCCTCGCTGCGGCGCTCCCGCTGGTCTGCCGCGAGGCCGAGGTCGATGCTCTGGACGTCGATGCCGCGGGCCTCGAGGCCGCGCCGCAGCTCACCGAGGCCGCGCTCGAGGACCTGGAGGGCCTCGACGTGCTCGACGTGGACGGTCGCCCGCAGGCCGTCCGCCGACTGGCGCAGGCGGACCTCGACCCCACCCAGGTCCGCCGGGTGCAGCACCAGCCGGGCGTGGGTCGCGTCGCGCGAGCGGGCGAGCGCGACGATGTCGCGCACCGCCTCCACCGCCTCGGCGACCGGCACGGGAGCCGGCGGCGCGACGGAAGCGGCATCCGGACGAACGGGGGCGGCCGGAGCGGGGGCGGGGGCCACCGCAGCGGGACCGGCGCCGGTCGGCGTGGGCGCCTCGGACGGTCCCGGGGCGGGCGCGACGGGACCGGCGGGCGCCGGAGCGGACGCGTCGCCGGTCGGCGCGGGGATGGCGCTGGACGACTGCCCGTTGGCGGTGGCGGCGGCCGGGCCGGAGCCGACCGCCGGGCCGGAGCC
>JANJUA010000166.1 GCA_024710825.1 Solirubrobacteraceae bacterium | reverse complement strand
CCCCCGCCAAAGGGTCTAGCGAGGGATCAGGACCTTGTCGATGACGTGGATGACGCCGTTCGAGGCGCCGACGTCGGCGGTGGTGACCCGGGCGTCGCCGACCCGCACGGTCTTGCCCTGGGTGCGGACGCGGACGCGTTGGCCGTTGAGCGTCTTGACCGAGCTCCGATCCGCGATCTTCGCCGCGGGCAGCTTGCTCCCCGCGACGTGGTACAGCAGAACCGAGCGGAGCTTGGCCTTGTCCTCGGCCAGCTCGTCGAGGACGCCGTTCGGAACCTTCGCGAAGGCCGCGTCCGTCGGCGCGAACACGGTGAACGGGCCCTTGCCGCTCAGGGTCTTGGCCAGGCCCGCCTTCTTCACGAGCGAGACCAGGGTGTCGAACTGCCCTGCGTCGACCGCGGTCTCGACGACGGTCTTCTTCGCGGCCGCCGCGGCCGCGCCCTCCTGAGCGCCGGCGCTCGCGGGACCGGCGACCGCCACGGCTGAGGCGACGGCCACGGCGGCGGCGGCGATACGGATCCTCTTCATGGTGTTCCTCTCCTGTCGGTGATCGATCTAGCGCTGCGCGGTGGCCGCGTGGCGCGCGTCATGGTCGGCGGGCCGGCGCTGGGCGAGCAGCGCGCCGATCGCGTAGACGGCGGCGAGGCCGACGAGGCCGTAGACGATGCGGCTCGCGGCGTTCGTCGTGCCGAACTCCTCGCCGAAGATCCAGGCGACGAGGTCGAACCTCGCGATGGCGACGAGACCCCAGTTGAGCCCCCCGACGACGAGCAGTGCCCCGGCGACCGCGTTCAGACCCTTCATCTGTCCACCTCCTGTACGGATGTTGTCCATGTTCCGTACGGTAGCGCCGCCCGTCGCGAGTTGTCAAGCTCTTGTCCAGAAGCCGTATAGTTGTGGGCATGGACGGCGACGGAGTCCTCCGAATCGGCGAGCTGAGCAAGCGATCGGGCGTGAGCCCCGAGCTGCTGCGCGCATGGGAGCGCCGATACGGGCTCCTGCGCCCGGTCCGCTCGACCGGCGGGCTCCGGCTCTACACGCCCGCGGACGTGGAGCGGGTGCGCGTCATGCGCCGACACCTCTCCGACGGCCTGGCCGCCGCCGAGGCGGCGGCGCTCGCCCTGCGAGCCGACGCC
This sequence comes from Solirubrobacteraceae bacterium, assembly GCA_024710825.1. Lineage (GTDB taxonomy): Bacteria > Actinomycetota > Thermoleophilia > Solirubrobacterales > Solirubrobacteraceae > Capillimicrobium. Next base: position 17,213 of record JANJUA010000166.1, on the reverse strand, counting down.
GACGACCAAGCGGCCCCGACGGCGCTCCGGCCCGACGCGGTACGCGACGATCTCGCCGATGCGCTCGAAGGCTTCGACGAGCCGCGCGCCCAGGCGATCTTCGACCGGCTGCTCGCCGTGGTGACCGTGGAGACGCTGCTCGGCGACGTCGTCCTGCCGTACCTGCACGAGCTGGGAGACCGCTGGCAGCGCGGCGACGCCTCGGTCGCCCAGGAGCACTTCGCCTCGAGCATCGTGCGCGGGCGGCTCCTCGGCCTGGCGCGGGGCTGGGGCCTCGGGCTGGGCCCGACCGCGGTGCTCGCCTGTCTGCCCGGTGAGCAGCACGACCTCGGTCTGATCGCGTTCGGGCTGGCGCTGCGCGCGCGGGGCTGGCGCATCGTCTACCTCGGCGCCGACTCGCCGATCGAGACGGTGGAGGAGATCAGCCGCCGACGCGATCCGAGCCTGGCGGTTCTCAGCGGCGTCAGCGGCGAGCGCCTGCAACCGGTCGTGCCGCAGCTGCGCGCGCTCGCCGGCCGGCAACGGCTCGCGGTCGGCGGCGCCGCCGCCGCGAACGGCGTGCTGGACGACAGCGGCGCCCTCGCCCTGTCCGGCGACCCGATCGCCGAGGCGGCGCGCGTGATGGCGCTGGTCGGGGACGGTGGTGAGCCCTCGTGAGAGCTGCCGTCCTCGGAGCCACCGGCTTCATCGGCCGCGCCCTCGTCCCGGCGCTCGCGGAGCGCGGCGAGGTGGTCGCGATCTCCCGGAGCGGGAGCACGCCTGCGCACCCCGGCATCCGCTCGCTCGCCGCCGATCTCACCAGTGCCGAGTCGACACGCGGCGCGCTCGAGGGAGTCGACGTCGCCTATCACCTCGTCCACTCGCTCGGCGCGCGCGACTTCTCCGAGCTCGATCGGCAGGTGGCGGAGAACGTCGTCACCGAGGCCGAGCGCGCCGGCGTCTCCCAGCTCGTCTATCTCGGCGGGCTCGGCGACGACTCGCCGGACCTCTCCCCGCACCTCCGCAGCCGGCGGGAGACCGGCGCCGTGCTGTCGTCCTCGTCGGTTCCGGTGACGACGCTGAGCGCCGCCGTCGTGGTCGGGCACGGCAGCGCCGCGTTCGAGACCATCGTCGCCCTCGTCGACCGGCTCCCGGTGATGGTCGCGCCGCGATGGGTCTCGACCCCCACCCAGCCGATCGCCCTCGCCGACGTGATCCGCTACCTGACCGGCGTGGCCGGCCGGAGCGAGGCGCTGGGCGAGAGCTTCGACGTCGGCGGCCCGGACGTCATCGACTACGGGGAGATGATCCGGCAGATCGCTCGGCTGCGCGGCAAGCGCCGTCGGATCGTGAAGGTGCCGGTGCTCAGCCCGCGGCTGTCCTCGTACTGGCTGCACCTCGTCACGCCGGTCGGGGCGAGCGTCGCCCGCCCGCTCGTCGAGGGCCTGCGCAACGCGACGGTCGTCCGCGACGACCGCATCGGAGAGCTGCTCCCGTTCCCGCTGACGAGCTTCGCCGACGCTGCTCGCGACGCGCTGGGTCAGGCCGGAGCGTCGCGGACGAGGCGGTAGCGCTCGTAGATCACCCGCGAGCCGAACGTACGGCTCTCGACCAGGTCGAGCGCCACGTCCTCGGCGACCGGAGGCAGGAACGGCGTACCGCCGCCGACCACGACCGGGTAGCGGAACATGCGCAGCTCGTCGACGAGGCCCAGCTCGAACGCGGTCGCGGCCAGGCCCGCGCCGCCGATCTCGACGTCCTTGTCGGTCGCGGCGAGCGTCGCGGCGACCTCGTCGGTCACCGAGGCCTCGGCCAGCCGCGCGTTGCCCTGGACGTCGTCGAGCGTGCGGCTGAAGACGATCTTCGGAAGCGCGCACCAGACGTCGGCGAACTCGTTCGCGTCCGCGCCGTCACGCAGCGACGGGTCGGTCTCCCAGACCCGCATCGCCTCGTAGAGCCTCCGGCCCAGCAGGTACGCGCCGAGCCCGCCGACGCGCGCGAGATGGAAGCGGAACAGCTCGTCAATCGGAGCCGTCCAGTCGAAGCCGCCCCGGCGGTCGCAGATGAACCCGTCCACCGAGACGCCCATCGAGTAGATCAACATGCCTTCAATCGCTCCCGGGGCGATCGTACCGGGGCTGCCGGCGCGCGAGGACGAGCTCGTGCCCGCCCCGCACCGCGAACGCGCAGGCCAGCAGCCACGTGAGGGCGGGCAGCCCCCAAGCGCCGACGACCAGCACGGCGGCGAGGGCGAGCCCGACCACGCCCGCCCCCAGGTGCTGGCCTCGGGGGCGGTCCTGGCGCGCGGTCGCGAGATCGAGCAGGGCGATCAGCGCGAACCAGATCGCCATCGCCACGCGCAGGCGATCGACGGTCGACCCGCCGTAGCCCAGGACGAACGCTCCGGAGACGGTGCTCACCGTGGCCCCCACGAACAGCCCGATGCGGCCGCGTGCCCCGGGCGCGGCCCGCATCGCCGCCGACAGCTCCATGAGGCCGAGCACGAGCTGGCCCGTGCCGAGCAGCACCGTCATCGCGTGCGTCCCGGCGTCACGGCCGGCGGCGACGACCAGCGCCAGGGCGACGGCGAGCCCGAGCGCCCCTTCGGCCAGGCGCAGAGCGCGGCGCTGACCGACGCTCGGCGCGGCGGACGCGACGCTCATCCCCCGGAGGCCCCCGCGAGCAGCTCGTCGGCGGCGCGCTCGCCGGCCTGCAGCGCTCCCTCCATGTAGCCGTTCCACACGGTCGCGGTCTCCGTGCCCGCCCAGTGGATCGGCCCGACGGGCGCCCGCACCGCCGCGCCGTAGCCCGTCCACGTGCCCGGGGGCGCGTAGCCCACCGGCCCGCCGCCCGACCACCGCTCGCGGGTCCAGTCGGCCTCGACGTAGCGCAGCGGTCGGGCCGCCCCGTCGCCGACGACGCCCGCGAAGGCGTCCAGCACCGCGGTGCGGCGGCGGTCGGCGGGCCAGGCGGTGGCTCGCAGCGCCTCGTGACCCTCCACGAACCCCATGAGCACGCCGCAGCTCTCGTCGGGAGGCGAGTTGTCGAACGTCCCCACGACCGGGCCGCGATCGCTCAGCGAGAGCCCGTTGAGCCCCGCCTCGCGCCAGAACGGCGTCGGGTAGACCGCCTGGACCTTGATGACAGCGCCCATCGGGTAACGCTGGGTGAGCAGGTCACGCGCGGGCGGCAGCGGAGGGTCGTAGGCGAGGCGACCGGCCAGCGCCGGCGGAACCGCGACCACGACGCCCGCCGCGCGCCGGCTGCCGTCCGCGGCGTGGACGGTGACGTCGCCGGGGCCGCGCACCTCGATCGCCCGCGCCGGCGTATCGAGCCGCAGCCGGTCGCCGAGACCGTCGGCGAGCGCCGCCGCGAGCTGCTGGGTGCCGCCGACGATCCGCGTCTGCTGCGCGCCGCCGTCGATGTCGATCAGGGCGGCGAGGCCGCCGGCCGCCCGCGCGTAGAACAGCATGTGCAGCAGCGACAGCTCGCTCGTCGAGGCGCCGATCATCGACGCGATCGTCACTCGCAGGTAGGCACGGGCCGCCTCGCTGCGGGTCTGACGCCGCAGCCACGTCTCCACCGTCTGCCCGTCCCAGGCGTGCGCTCGCGGCGCGTCGTGCGCAGCCTCGGGCGGGATGTTGCCCGCCATCGCGTCGAAGGCGGCCATCGTCTCGGCGATCGCGGCCAGGTCGGCCGGCGCCAACGGCAGGTCGCCGGCGAAGCGAGCGCGGTGGCCGGCGAGGTCGAGCCGGCTCTCGCCCGCGGTGTGCGTGGGAAAGGTCTCCAGCCCGAGCCGCTCGGCGAGCGTGGCGACGCGCGTCTGCCCCGGGCCGATCCACTGCCCCCCGAGGTCGAGCCAGCCACCTTCCTCCAGCGGTTGGCTCCACACTCGTCCGCCGACCCGCGAACGCGCCTCGAGCACCACGACCGACAGCCCGGCGTCGACGCAGCGCCGCGCGGCCGTCAGCCCCGACAGGCCGGCGCCGATCACGATCGCGTCGACGCGGGCCCGATCCTCTGACTCCTGGATGGACATGACCGGGTAGCCGATCAGAGCCGACGCGCCGGCGCATCGGGCAGTTGCCCTATGTGACGCTCCGACAGGCGGGGTCGAGTGAAGGTCGCGGTCGGCCGACCCGGGCCGGCCGTCGGACCGTGACGTCGCGTCGCGCGCTCAGCGCGCCAGCGCGGCCAGCGCCAGGCCCGGCACCTCGTAGCCGCGCTCGGTCGCGAAGGGCGCCAGCGCCTCCTCCAGCCGGGCGCGGATCCGCTCGCGCTCGTCGTCGGCCAGGGCGCGGACCGCCAGGGCGAGCGGCCCCGCCGTGTCGGCGACGAAGTCGAGGTACGCGCCCGCGTCGGTGACGCCAAAGGCGACGGGCAGCTCCTCGGTCTGCACGTCGTCGAAGCCCGCGTCGTGCAGCAGCGCGGTCGTGCGCTCCTCGTCGTCCATGCTGAACAGGCCCGGCGCGGGCGGCGGCTGCGGCGGCGGGAAGAGGCCGCGGGCGACCATCTCCGCCCCGACGAGCGTGAAGAACGGGTTGCGCTCGGGCGGCCCCCAGACCGCCAGGGCGAGGCGACCGCCGGGGCGCAGCACCCGGCGCGTCTCCGCCAGCGCCGCGGCCTGGTCGGGCATCAGCATGAACCCGTAGCGGCAGAGCACGCCGTCCACGGAGTCGGCCGCCAGCTCGATCCGCTGCGCGTCGATCACCCGATAGTCGACGTTCGCCACGCCGAGCTTCGCGCCGCGGCGCCGGGCCGCCTCGAGCATCCTCGGAGAGAAGTCGGTCGAGATCAGCATGCCCTCCTCGCCCAGGCGCGCGGCGACCTCGAAGCCGGTGTCGCCCACGCCCGCCGCCAGCTCGAGCACGGTCTCGCCGTGTCGCGGCGCCAGCCGCTCGACCATCCAGGCGCGGACCGGGGCGGTGACCTCCTCGATCGCCTCGCGGCGGCGCTCCCAGGTCGGCGCGATCGCCTCGGCGACCTCGTAGCTCATCGTCTGCATCTGCTCGGAATCCATGCGCGGCTCCCCTCTCACGCGGGCGGTCCGACCGCCAACGTTACTCCCGTCGAAGCCCTCCGTCAGCGGTTGGTTCGCCACCCGCGCATTGACATATGCCGATATCGGTATATATATTCTCCGCCATGGCCCGAGCCGCCACCACGACCGACCCGTTCAACGCCGTGGCCGAGCCCCGGCGCCGGCAGATCCTGGATCTGCTGGCCGGCGGCGAGCGGGCGGTCGGCGACCTGGTGGAAGAGCTCGGGCTCGGCCAGCCGCAGGTGTCCAAGCACCTGCGCGTGCTCAGGGAGGTGGGGCTGGTGAAGGCGCGCGAAGAGGGGCGGCGACGGCTGTATCGCGTCGACGGTCGCGCGCTCAAGCCGATCCACGACTGGGTGAAGGGCTACGAGGCGCTGTGGTCGGAGCGCTTCGAGCTGCTGGACGACGTCCTGGAAGACCTCGAGAAGGAGCGCAGCGATGACACACGCGACTAGCGGGAGCGCGAAGGTGACCCTGCCCGCCGACGACCAGATCCTCATCGAGCGCGAGTTCGCGGCGCCCGCGGCGCTCGTGTGGCGCGCCGTCACGGAGCCGGAGCTCGTGCGGCGCTGGTGGCACGCCGGCCGCGGCGAGATGACGGCCTGCGAGATCGACCTCCGCGTCGGCGGCGCCTGGCGCTACGCGATGCGGCCCGAGGGCGGGGACGAGTTCGCCTTCTACGGAGAGTTCCTCGAGATCGTCCCCCACGAGCGGATCGTGCAGACGGAGACGTTCGAGCCGTTCCCCGACGACCCGTCGACGAACACGATGACGCTGGTCGAGCGCGACGGAGCGACCGTGATGCGCACCCTGGTCCAGCACACCACCGCGCAGGCGCGGGACATGCACATCGAGTCCGGGATGGAGGCCGGCATGCAGGACGCCTTCGACCGGCTGGAGCAGTTGGCGATCTCGCTGTCCTGAGAACGGCGGGCGGCGGCCGCGACGGCGCCGCCGCTCACCGCCACGTCGGCGGGCTGGCGCCGTCCGCCACGGCCACGATCCGCGCCAGCTCGGTGCGGGTGCCGATACCGAGCTTGCGGTAGATGTTGCGCAGGTGATAGTCGACGGTCTTCGCGCTGACGAAGAGCTGCGCGCCGACCTGGCGGTTAGTGGCCCCCGTCGCCACGACGGCCGCGACCTGCAGCTCGTGCGGCGTCAGCGCCGACAAGGCGGCCTCCGTGTCGCCCGCGGCCCGCTCCCCGATCACGGAACCTCCCGCCCGGCCGAGCGCGACCCGCGCACGCTGCGCCCACGCCGACGCGTCCAGCCGCTCGAAGGTCGCCAGCGCCGCGTGAAGGTGGCGCCGCGAGGCGGCGCGCCGCCGCGCCCGCCGCAGGCGCTCGCCGAAGCAGAGCTGCGTCCGCGCCCGTCCGAACGGATCGTGCATCCCGTCGTGGCGCTCGAGCGCCTCCTCGAATCGCTCGGCGAAGCGATCCCGCGGCGCGAGGAGCCCGTGGCAGCGCTCGACGGCCGCGAGCGTGCGCGCGTCGTCGGCGGCGCGCGCGTCGCGCTCGAGCGCCGCCAGCGTACGGGCGGCGTCCGCGGGACGGCCGACCCGCACCTGCGCCTCGACCAGGTCGGGGCCGTAGCCCATCACCGCCGGATGCGAGATCCCCGCGCCGTCGGCGAGATCGCGCGCCATCTCGAGCTGGGCGACGGCGGCGGCATGGTGGCCCAGGCCCAGCTCGAGCAGCCCCTCGGCCGCGTGCGCGAACGTCGCGAACGGCACGAGCGCCAGCCGCTCGAGCGCCGAGGCGATCTCGGCCAGCCGCCGCCGACAGTCGGACTCGCGGCCACGCGCCGCGTCCAGCCACGCGAGCGTCGTCGTCGCGATCGTGTGCGCGCCTCGCTGCTCCGTCTGCTCGGTGAGCTCGAGCGCCTCGGTCAGCGCCGCCTCCCCCGACCGCCAGCGCCCCGCCACCCGCGCGACCTCGCCCATGCTGGCCAGGATGACGCCGAGCTCGCTCGGCGCGGCGCGGCGACGGGCCTCGGCGACGAAGTCCGCCAGCAGCTCGAGCGCCTCGTCGGTGCACCCGTCCCAGCCGAGCGCGAGCGCGGCGAGCGACACGTAGCGGACCGGCGCGTCGCCGCCTCCGCGCAGCCTCGCCTCCGCGCGCGCAAGCAGCGGCCGGGCGGTGCGGATCTCGCCGCCGAGGCAGAGCGCGTACGCGTGCGCGATCTCCGCCCACGGCTCGCCGGGGCCGCCGGCGGCCGTCTCGCGCGCAAGGGCGCCGAGCGCCTTGGCGTCGGCCATGTCGCCCGCCAGCGACAGCGCGACCGCGGCGTCGGCCAGCATTCGCCCGCCGCGATCGCGATCGCGGCGCTGCACCCGAGCCGCGGTCGCGCGTAGGAGCCGGGCGGCGGCACGCGGCTCGTGCCACAGCTCGAGGCGCGCGCGGGAGATCGCCGCAAGCGTGTGCGCCTCCTCGTGCGGCGCCACGGTCACCACCTCGTCGAGCAGGCGGCGAGCCGCGTCCGCCGCTCCGAACAGCGCGTGCGCGTCCGCGGCGCCCACCAACCGCCGCGTCAGGCCGATCGTGTCGGCCGGCGGCGTGAGGCGCGCGGCGCGCTCGAGCGCGTTCGCCGCCGCGGACGGGCTTCCGCGTGCGCGCCAGCGCTCCCCCGCCTTCTCGAGCACTCCGGCGATCGCGGCATCCGGCTCGTCGACGCTCTCGCCCAGGTGCCACGCCCGGATCTCCGCCGCGCCGTCGGCGTCCAGAGCCGCCGCGAGCGCGGCATGCGCCGCACGACGCTCGCGATGGGCGGCGGCGTGATAGACGACACCGCGAAGCAGCGGATGGGCGAACACGATCCGCCCGGCGGAGCGGACGGCCAGCTCTCGGCGCTCGAGCTCGTCGAACGCGGCGCGGGTCGCGGGCCCGTCGCCGGCCGCCGCGATGACGGGAGCGAGCGCGCCGTCGGTGCTGGTCGCGGCCAGCAGGAGCACCCGCCGCTCGACCGGCCGGAGCTCGGCGAGCCGCCGGCCGAAGACCCGCTCCGCCGAGGCGCCGGCGGGCAGCGGCTCCGACACCGGCTCGCGCCCGGCGCGCTGAGCCGGGTCGAGCAGCGCCACCGTCTCGAGCAGGGCGAGCGGGTTGCCGGCGGTGGCGCCGACGAGCAGCTCGAGCACCCGCGGCGACACCGGCATGCCGCGGCGCTCCAGGAGCGCCGCCGCGGTCGGGCCGTCCAGTCCCTCCAGGCGCAGCGGCTCGAGGACGCTCGCCAGCGGGGTGTCGGCGCCTTCCCGGGCGGTTGCGAGCACGGCGACGCCGCTGTGCGACAACCGCCGGATCGCGAACCGCAGGGCTGCGGCGCTGGATCCGTCGATCCACTGGGCGTCGTCGATCAGCAGGAGGAGCGGAGAGAGCTCGTCGGCGGCGTCGGCCAGGAGCGCGGTCGCGGCCTGGAACGCTCCGTAGGGGTCGACCGCGGCCGCGGCTCCGAGCCCGAGCGCGGCGCGCAGGGCGGTCGCCTGCTCCGGCGGCAGCCTCGCCACCCGGTCGCCCATCGGGGCGAGGAGCTCGTGCAGCGCCGCGAAGCCCAGCTCGGACTCGTCCTCGAGCCCGCCGGCCCGCAGCACCGAGATCCCGTCGGCATGCCCCGCGGCCCACTCCAGCATCGCGGTCTTGCCGGCCCCCGCGTCCCCCGTGATGAGCAGCCCGGCACCGTGTCCGCCCCGCGCCTCCTCGATCAGACGACCGATCCGCGCGCGCTCGCGGCTGCGCCCGACGACCTCTGCGGCCATGGCGCGGCAGCGTACCGAGACCTCGGCGTCCCGGGCCGGGCCGCGGCGCGGCCGTCAGCGTCGGATCGGCGCCGGCCGACCGACGATCGTCCCGGGCCGCAACTGCACGCGGTCCCCAGGACGCGTCCACGGCGGCGTCGGCGGCGCCTTCTTCTGGTAGGGCGCCCGGAACAGCCCTCGGAAGCGGCCGTCGTGCGCGCGGGCCCCGTTCGGCGACGGGCCGAGCGTCTGGCGCCGGTTGCCGGTGTGCAGGAACGTGATGCCATCCGGGTTGGCCGCGCTGATCGGGTAGTTCGGGTCGTAGATCGCGATCGACGCATGCCCGTCGCCACGGTTGCGGTACCCAACGGCCAGGACCTGGTGGTTGCCCCACGGCTCCGTGAACCCGGACACGTTCACCATCCCCAGCGGGACCGGCTCGCCACGCGCGAGCCGCGGGCGCAGCTCGAAGAGGAACTCCTCGCGGGTGAGCGTCCTGAGGCCCTTCTGCACGCGCACCCCGAAGAGGTGCTGGTCGTCGAGCGGCTTCCACTGCCAGTCCAAGAAGCGGGCCAGCGCCCCGGCGCCGCCGACCGTGAGGCTGTCGATCTGGCGACTCCAGACGTAGTCGCGCAACGGCGTTCCGTCGGCCGGCTCGGTCGTCTGGCCGGCAGGGACGACGCGGTCGGCGTGGAAGCTGTCGAGCGCGGCGAAGCTCATGCCGCCGCACAGCCCGTAACGGATGCCCTTGAAGCTCGCGCCGCCGACGAGCGGCAGGTCGACGGCGAGGTCGCCGGTGTTCCAGCTGTTGACGAACCGGAAGCTGTGACGCTCCGGATCGAAGTCGGTCATCGTGTAGCCGTCCGGCGCCGGAGGCGCGGCCGCCGCCGGCGCGGCCACGGCGATCGCCGCGGCGGCGGCGATGGCGGCGCCCAGCAGCCGTATCGGGACGTCCGTGACCATGGCGGCGATCCTAGGCAGCCCACACGGGTCGCGCACCGGGCGAATTCCCAGTGTCCGAACCCCCGTCGGACGATATTGTCCCGAAAGCAGATCCCATTTCGGGCAAATAGCCGGTACCATGCCCGCGGAGCGCGCTGCCTCGGTGCGCTGCAACTCCCACCGCCGAGCCTTCGCCATGACGATGATGCAACTGCCCAGCGCGATCCTCACCGCCGACCAGTCCGAGCAGATCACCCGGCTCGCGACCTCGCTCACCGACGAGCAGGCGATCTGGCTCAGCGGCTACTTCGCCGGCCTGAGCCATCAGGCGCGCGCGGGGGTGCTCGCCACGGCCCCCGCGGCCGGGGCGCCCGCGCTCGCGCCGACGGGGACCGCGGCGATCCCGGCAGCGCAGTCGACCCGGACGGTGACGATCCTGTTCGGCACCGAGACGACCAACAGCAAGGACCTGGCCGCCCAGCTCGCCGACGCAGTGCGCGCCAAGGGCACCGAGGCGCGTGTGGTCGACATGGCCGACTACAAGCCGCGGGCGCTGCGTGACGAGCAGGACCTGCTCGTCGTCACCAGCACCCACGGCGAAGGCGACCCGCCGGACACCGCGATCGGCTTCTTCGAGTTCCTCGAGGGCCGCAAGGCGCCCAAGCTGCCGGACGTGCGCTTCGCCGTCCTGGCGCTCGGCGACTCGACCTACGAGCAGTACTGCCTCGCCGGCAAGCGGGTCGACGATCGGCTCGCGGAGCTGGGCGCGCAGCGCCTGTGCGACCGCGTCGACTGCGACGTCGACTTCGAGGATGACGCCGCCGTCTGGATCGCCGACGTGGTCGGCCGGCTCGCGCCCCCCGAGCAGCCCCCCGCCGTCGCGGTGTCCGCCCCCACCGCCACCAACGGGGCCGCCCCGCACCCGGCGTTCGACAAGCGCAACCCCTTCCGGGCCGCGGTTCTCGAGAACACGGTCATCACCGGCCGCGGCTCGACCAAGGAGACCCGCCACGTCGAGCTCTCGCTCGAGGGCTCTGGCCTGGACTACCGGCCGGGCGACGTGCTGGGCGTCGTGCCGCGCAACGACCCCGCGCTCGTCGAGGCGCTCCTGGAGCGCACGGGTCTGTCCGCCGACGCGCCGGTGACGGTCAAGAAGGAGACGACGACCCTGGGCGAGGCCCTGGGCGCCACGCTCGAGATCACCGCCGCGACCCCGCGCTTCCTCGACCTCTGGTGCGAGCTCACCGACTCAGCCGAGCTGCGGGCGCTGTGCGCGCCCGACCAGGCGAAGGCCCGCACCGCCTTCCTGCACGGCCATCACGTCATCGACATCGTCTCCCGCTTCCCGGTGCCGGGGCTCGAGGCGGAGCGGTTCGCCACGGGCCTGCGGCCGCTCCAGCCGCGCCTGTACTCGATCGCCTCCAGCCTCGCGGCGGCGCCGGACGAGGTGCACCTCACCGTGAGCACCGTCCGCTACGCGCTGCACGACCGCGCGTGCACCGGGGTCGCCTCCGGCCACCTCGCCGCGCTGACCGACGAGGACGCCACGGTCGGAGTGTACGTCCAGTCCAACGACCACTTCCACCTGCCCGACGACGACTCCCCGATCATCATGATCGGGGCCGGGACCGGCGTCGCCCCGTACCGCTCGTTCATGCACGAGCGCGAGGCGTGCGGCACCGGCGGCCGCTCCTGGCTGTTCTTCGGGGAGCGCAACTTCCGCAGCGACTTCCTCTACCAGGTCGAGTGGCAGGACCTGCTCAAGGGCGGCGCGCTGACCCGCCTCGACCTCGCGTTCTCGCGCGACGCCTCCCCCAAGACGTACGTGCAGGACCGGCTGCGCCGGGCGGGCCGCGACGTCTACGCATGGCTGGAGGACGGCGCGTGGCTCTACGTGTGCGGGGACGCCGCGAACATGGCGCCCGACGTCCACACCGCGCTCGTCGACGTCGTGGCCGAGCACGGCGGCCTGGACCGCGACGGCGCGGACGAGTACCTCGCGGCGCTCAAGCGCGACCGGCGCTACCGACTCGACGTGTACTGAGGCAACCGATGACCACGAACACCCAGCCCGATCGCAGCCGGGACCTCTCCCAGCCGCTCGACCAGCTCGGCGCCGACGAGACCCTGAAGGCCGACAGCGACCAGCTGCGCGGCACGATCAAGGAGAGCCTCGTCGACGAGGTGACCGCGGCGGTGGCGGCCGACGACGCCAAGCTCATCAAGTTCTTCGGCATCTACCAGCAGGACGACCGCGACATCCGCGACGAGCGCCGCCGCCAGAAGCTCGAGCCGGCCTTCACCTTCATGGCCCGCGTCCGCCTGCCCGGCGGCGTGTGCAGCCCCAGCCAGTGGCTCAAGCTCGACGAGCTCGGGCGCGCCTACGCGGGTGACACCCTGCGCCTGACGACACGCCAGACGTTCCAGCTGCACCACATCATGAAGCACGACCTGCGCACGGTCATCCGGGGCATGCGCGAGGTGCTGCTCGACACGAAGGCGGCCTGCGGCGACGACACCCGCGGCGTGATGTGCACGGTCAACCCGAACCTGTCGCGACTGCACGCCCAGGTGCACGCGCTGGCCGTCCGGGCGAGCGACCACGCCACGCACAAGACGGGCGCCTACGACGAGATCTGGTACGGCGCCGAGCGGCGGCCCACCAAGGGCCCCGAGGAGCCCTTCTACGGGCGCACCTACCTGCCGCGGAAGTTCAAGATCGGCTTCGCGATCCCGCCGAGCAACGACATCGACGTCTACAGCCAGGACCTCGGCTTCATCGCCATCGCCCGCGACGGCGAGCTTCAGGGCTTCAACGTCGCGATCGGCGGCGGGCTGGGCCGCACCGACCAGGCGCCGAAGACCTACCCGCGCCTGGCCAGCGTGATCGGCTATGTGCCCGCCGACCGGCTGATCGAGACGATCGACGCGGTGATGTCCGTGCAGCGCGACTACGGCGATCGCGTCGACCGCGCGCACGCGCGCTTCAAGTACACGATCGACGACAAGGGGCTCGACTGGATCACGGAGGAGATCGAGCGGCGGCTCGGGTTCCCCCTGGCGCCGGCGGAGCCCTACGAGCTGACCTCCAACGGCGATCCGCTCGGCTGGAGCACCGGCGAGGACGGCCGCGAGCACTGCACGCTGTTCATCCAGAACGGCCGCGTCATCAACACGCCCGAGCATCCGATGATGGACGGGCTGCGCGCGATCGCCGAGGTGCACAAGGGCACGTTCCGGATCACGCCGAACCAGAACCTCATCCTGTCGGACATCGAGCCCGGCGACCGCCCCGCCATCGAGAAGCTGATGGCCGAGCACGGCCTCGACGCGCTCGAGCGCCGCAGCGCCCTGCGACGCAACTCGATGGCCTGCGTCGCGCTGCCGACCTGCGGCCTGGCGATGGCGGAGAGCGAGCGCTACCTGCCCGACCTGGTGACGAAGATCGAGACGCTCCTCGACGCCCACGGCCTCAAGGAGGAGCCGATCACCATCCGCATGACCGGCTGCCCCAACGGCTGCGCGCGGCCCTACATCTCCGAGATCGGCCTGACCGGACGCGCGCCCGGCAAGTACAACCTCTACCTCGGCGGTGGCTTCCACGGCCAGCGGCTGAACAAGATGTACCTCGAGAACGTCGGCGAGCCCGAGATCCTCGAGGCGCTCGACGCGACGCTGGGCCACTACGCGCGGGAGCGAGAGCCGGGCGAGCGCTTCGGCGACTTCGCGATCCGCGCCGGCTACGTCGCCGAGGTGACCGAAGGGCGCTTCTTCAACGACTGAAGTCCGCGAGCGCTCGGGTGGCCGGCGGCGACGCCGTCGCCCCCCGGGGACGACTTCGCCGCCGGCGTGACGAGCTACCCCTGCGCGTTGGAGACGAACTCCTCGCTGTAGACGGTGTCGACCTCGGGCGAGGTCTCGATGACCTTCTGGTCGGCGAGCGTGGTGATCGTGTTCTCCCACTTCTCGCGATCCATGGCCCCGAGCCCGTGCTCCTCCGTGCTCTCGCTCGTGAAGGTGTGGTCGATGTCCGCCTGAAGCTGCGCCTGGAAGACGTCCTTCTTGTCCTCGAGCTCGGGGGAGGACTCCGCCAGCAGCTGCGCGGTCTCGGCCGGGTGCTCGACGACGTACGCGAACGCCTTCAGGTACGCGTTGACGAAGCGCTGGACGAGATCGGGGTCCCCGTCGACGAGCTCCTGGTTGGTGAACAGCCCCGAGCCGTACACGTCGTAGCCGTTCTCGGCGCCCGGCAGGATCGACAGGGATCCCGGGCCTCCTGCATGGGCCTCCAGCTCAGGCACCTCGGCGTCGATGTAGCAGGGCACGAAGTCGACGCGATCCTGCAGCAGGAAGTTCTCGTACGGCGGCGTCACCGTACGCTCCGTGATCTCGGACCGGTCGATGCCGTTGGCGGCGAGCAGGGCCTTGTAGAAGATGTAGGTGGACCCGGCCGTGTGGGCGCCGAACGTCAGTCCCTTGAGGTCCTCCGGGGAGTTGAGCTGGTGCTTGTCGTTCTTGGCGCACATGCCGAGTGGGGTCAGCTGGTTGACCGCCGCGAGGGCGACGACCGGGACGCCCTGAGAGCGGGCGGTGACGAGCGTCGGCAGGTCGCCGAACCCGAAGTCGGCCTGGCCGTCACCGACGATGCGCATCGCGTCCGCGGATCCGGTGCCGATCCGGATGTCCTCGACCTCGATGCCCTCCTCCGCGAAGAAGCCCTGCTCCTCGGCCACGAAGAACATCCCGTGGTTGCCGCGGATCTGGTAGTCGAGCTGGACCTTGACGGTGTCCTTCGGCTCGTCGGCGGCGGCAGCGGCAGCGGTGCCGCCCGCCGTGGTGGACTCGGTGGCGTCGTCCTCGCCGCCGCAGCCGGCGAGCACGAGCAGCGCGAATGCCGCCGCCAGGGCGAGCAGTCGTGCGAGATGGGACATGGTGGTGCGACCTCCTCTTGGGGGACTCGGAGCTGCCGTTCAGGCTTGGGCCTGACCGGCGTTGGGAAGCGGGAAGCGACGGGCGACGAGCCACTCGAGCGCCGACATCGCGTAGTAGAGGGCGAGCCCGAGGATCGAGATGACCGTGAGCCCCGAGAACACGAGCGGGGTGTCGAGCTGGGTCGAGCCGTACTGGATCAGGTAGCCCAGCCCCTCGGACGCCCCGGCGAACTCGGCGACCACCGCGCCGATGACGCAGAAGGTGATCGCGATGCGCATGCCGGCGAACAGGTACGGCAGCGCGGTCGGGATCTGGATGCGCCGCAGGATCTGGCCGCGGGACGCTCCGACGGAGCGCATGAGCAGCAGCAGGTCGCCGTCGACGGCCTGCAGCCCGACGCGCATGTTGAGCGTGATCGGGAAGAACGCGATCACGACGACGAGCAGCAGCTTCGGCGTCAGCCCGTAGCCGAACCAGAGGATGAAGATCGGCGCCAGGGCGACCTTGGGCACGTTCTGGAACAGCACGATGAGCGGGTACAGGGCCCGGTCGACCCAGCGGAAGCGGGCGACGACGAGCGCGAGCAGGACGCCGATGACCGCGCTGAGCGCGAAGCCGTACACGATCTCCTCGGTCGTGATCCACAGGGCGTCGAGCAGCAGCTCGCGCTTGTCGACGAGCTCCTCCGCGATCTCGCTCGGCTTGGCGATGACGAAGTGAGAGACGTCGAAGACGTCGACGACGATCTCCCAGGCGACCACGGCCAGCGTGGCCAGAAGCGCGCTCGGCCAGATTCCGCCGAGCCCGCGCCCGAGCGCGGCCCATGGGCGCCGCCGCCGCGTCGTCGGCACGGCCTGTGCGATGGTGTCGGCGCTCACGCCGTCACCCCCTCGATCGCACCGCCGACGAGACCCTGGCGCAGATGGCGCTCGTACTCGACGAAGCGTGGGTCGTCGAGCGTGGCGGCCGTGCGCGGCCGCGGCAGCTCCACGGTCAGCGTCTCGACGATCCGCCCCGGGTTCGCCTCCATGACGTGGATCTCGTCGGACAGGAACACCGCCTCGGCGATCGAGTGCGTCACGAAGACGATCGTCTTGTCGGTCTGCGACCAGATGTCCAGCAGCGAGGAGTTCATGCGATCGCGGGTGATCGCGTCCAGCGCGCCGAACGGCTCGTCCATGAGCAGGATCGCCGGGTCGAGCGCCAGGGCGCGGGCGATCGAGACGCGCTGCGCCATGCCGCCCGACAGCTCCTCGGGCAGCTTCGTTCCCGCGTCGCCGAGGCCGACGAGGTCGAGCATGCGCTCGGCCGTCGTTCGCGCGGCTCCCTTCGCGCCACGGCCGCCGATGATCTCGTTGAGGAACGACACGTTGGCCAGCGCGGACTTCCACGGCAGCAGAGCGGGCCGTTGGAAGACCAGGCCGATCTGCCGCGCCTTGACCGCCTCCTCCGCCGGGCGCCCGCCGATCGTGACGCTGCCCGACGTCGGTGCCAGGAGGCCGCCGACGATCTTGAGCAGGGTGCTCTTGCCGCAGCCCGACGGGCCCAGGAGCGTGACCAGCCGGCCGGCGGCGACGTCGAGCGTCACGTCCCGCAGCACCACCTGGCTCTCCTGCTTGCGGTGGAAGACCATCTCTACTCCGCGGACGCTGATGCCCGTCGCGCTCACGTCAATCCTCTCCTCCGGTCGGGTACGGCGGCTCTATGTCGTTTCGGCGGCCGAGTGGTTCAGGGATGCGAAGACGTCGGCGCCGTCGGCCCATAGGCCGATCTGGAAGCGGCCCAGCGCCGCCAGGACGCGGTCGAGCGCCGGGGTGAGCCGCTTCCAGCGCGGCAGGATGGAGCGCAGCACCGCTCCCGAGCCCCGGACCGCCATCCGTCCGCGCAGGTCGGGCGCGCTCTCGGTGCGGCCGACCCGCAGCGGCATGACCCCGACCTGCGCGACGAAGATGGCGCCGTGGATCGCGTAGGCGACGGGCTGCTCCCGCTGGCGGGTGACCAGCGCCGTCGCTTCGCCGTCGCGGGTGACGCGCAGCGGACCGAAGCCGAGCCCGCCGAAGAGCGCGGGCAGCCGCGAGGAAGCGCGCCGCAGGGCGCGCGCGAAGCGGCGCGGCTCGTCAAGCTGCGCCTGGAGCGTGACCGCCGGGTGGCAGGCGAGCAGCCCGGGCGGCGGGCAGGCGGCCTCGATCGCGACCGTGAGGGCGCTCATGCGCCCCAGCAGCGCGTCGCGCACGTCGATCCCGAGCGCGCGGTCGAGCCTCCGCTCCCAGACGTAGCCGCCGCCGGCGCTGGTCGCGCCCGGCAGCGGGGTCGCCGCCACGAGCAGCTCCGCGGGATCGCGCAGCGACACGGAGACGCCGATCGTGTCCCGGCTCGGCAGCTCCCAGCCGGCCGCCGCGCCGTCCGGCAGCGCGTCGGCCCCCTCCAGGCCGAGCAGCGCCAGGCGCACCTCGGAGCCGTCCGCGCGCGACTCGGCGTGCAGCCGCGCGCCGCGCAGGCGCGGCGCCAGGGCGTCGGCGCCGAAGGCCCTGGCGAGCGCGGGAGCGTCGCCGACGAACCGGACGGGAGCGTTCGGCCCGCCGGCCGCGAGGT
>JANJUA010000118.1 GCA_024710825.1 Solirubrobacteraceae bacterium | reverse complement strand
AACGCGCCGAACGTGACGACCTTCGTGACCTTGCCCTCAAGCTCGTCGCCCACGTGGTAGGTGTCGACGACCCGCTGCCACGGGTCCTCCTGGGTCTGCTTGAGCCCCAGGGAGATCCGCTGCCGGTCGCGGTCGATGTCGAGCACCTTGACCTGGACGCTCTGGCCGATCTCGAGGATCTCGCTCGGGTGGTTGACATGCGACCAGGAGAGCTCGGAGATGTGGATGAGCCCGTCGATGCCGTCCAGGTCCACGAACGCGCCGAAGTCGACGATGTTCGAGATCGAGCCCTCGACGATGAGGCCCGGCTGCAGGCGCTCGAGGATGCGCTCGCGGTCCTCGCGACGCTGCTCCTCCAGCACGGCGCGGCGCGAGAGCACCACGTTGTTGCGCGACCGGTTGAGCTCGATGACCTTGCACTCGATCTGCTGGCTCATGTACTCGTCGAGGTTCGGCACGCGCCGGATGTCGACGAGCGAGGCCGGCAGGAAGCCGCGCACGCCCAGGTCGATGATCAGGCCGCCCTTGACGACCTCGATGACGGTGCCGATGACCGGCTCGCCGGAGTCGGCGGCCGCCTCGATGCGGCGCCACGCGCGCTCGAAGCGGGCGCGCTTCTTCGAGACGATGAGGCGGCCGTCCTGGTCCTCTTTGGTGAGGACGAGCGCGTCGACCTCCTCGCCCAGCTCCACCTCGTCGTGGGGATCCACGGACTTGCGGATCGAAAGCTCGTTGGAGGGGATGACCCCCTCGCTCTTGTAGCCGACGTCGACGAGGACCTCGTCGTTGTCGATCCGGACGACGCGTCCGGTGAGGACGTCACCCTCTTCGAAGGAGGTGAACGTCGCGTCGTAGTTGGGGACGACCTGCCCGTCGATCTCCAGCAGGAGACCGTCGGAACCCTCAACGATCGTGGCGCTGGGGTTCGCGGGGGGCGTCTGGACAGTAGTGGGCATGAACCGCGAAGGGTAGCGCCCTTCGGGCGGCTCCGTGCCGCTACATGCGAGGACCCGGCGAGCTACGCTGCGGCCCGCCATGCCCGTCCGTTCCACCAAGCGCGGCGCCGACCGCACCCCGCTCGACGTCGACGTCGACGTACTCGTCTGCGGAGCCAGCTTCGCCGGCCTGGCGGTGGCCCGCGAGCTCGCCGGCACCGGGGCCTCCGTCATGGTGATCGACCGCTACGACATCGGGGAGCGCCAGACGTCCGCGTGCGCCGCCCCGACCGAGTGGCTGCGCAACCTCTCCCTCGACGGCGCGGTGCGCCAGACGTTCGGCGACCTCGTCGTCAACACGCCGCAGGAGCGCGTCCGCTACCACCTCCCCTGGACCTTCTCGACCTTCGACTACCGCGAGCTGTGCGCGCTGATGGCCGAGCAGGGCGACTTCACCTTCGACACGGCGAAGGTCGAGGGGATCACGCGCGGCCCGGTGCACACCGTCCACACCGACCGCGGCGACCTGCGCGCGCCGCTGGTCGTCGACGCGCTGGGGTGGCGGCGGGTGCTGGGCCGGGACATGGGGATCCAGCCGCCGGACGCGC
This sequence comes from Solirubrobacteraceae bacterium, assembly GCA_024710825.1. Lineage (GTDB taxonomy): Bacteria > Actinomycetota > Thermoleophilia > Solirubrobacterales > Solirubrobacteraceae > Capillimicrobium. The sequence goes on along the minus strand of JANJUA010000118.1, from coordinate 2,863 downwards.
GCCTCTCGCGCGGCCTGGAGGTTCACCCGGAAGGCCGCGGCGACGACCTCGAGCTGTGGATCGACCCGAAGGTCATCCGCGCCGGCTACGGCTGGCGCTTCCCGGCCGGAGGCGAGGTGCGCGTCGGCGTGGGCTCGTTCGAGCCGCGCGACCACGTCAAGGAGCCGACGGTGGCGCTGGCGCGGGAGCTCGACGTCCCCACCGTCGGCTACCAGGGCAACTGGATCCCGCACCAGCTCCGCCCGGCGGTCAGCGAGGGCGTCTTCTTCGCCGGCGACAGCGCCGGCCACTGCCTGCCCCTGACCGCGGAGGGCATCCGCACCGCCTGGTACTTCGGGCTGGCCGCGGGGCGCGAGCTGCGGCAGGTCGTCGAGGGCCGCAGGACACGCGAGCAGGCGCTCGCCAGCTACGGCGCCTTCTCGCACGCGCACGCGCGCTCGTACGCCTGGCTGCTGCGCTTCCAGCGGATGGTCGGGCCGATGAACGACCGCGGGTCGCTCGTGAGCGCGACGATGCGGGCGGTCAACCGCCAGTGGTGGATCGACCGCTTCTTCGGTCGCTACCTGGCGGTCGCGCCGCCGGAGCACGCGCTCGCCGCCGGCCCGCCGCGGGCCGCGCAGGCGCCGGCGTAGGCGGGCCCCCGGCGTCCCGATCGGCTTACCCGGCGAGAGCGTCGGGTAGCGGTGCCGCATGTTCGCGCACGTCGGACACTGGGCGGAGGCGGCGATGTTCGCGCCCGCCTTCGTCGTCGTCGGCGTCGCGATCTTCCGGTCGCTGCGAACGCGCGGCGACGTTCGACTCGTCAGAGAGGAGGATCGACCGTGTCGAGACCGATGACGCCGGCCCAGCTCTACGCGCTCGTCTTCGGAGTCACCCTGGCCGCCGTGGGGATCCTCGGCTTCATCGCCGACAGCTCCTTCGGCAGCGGAAGCGACGTCGAGGGCAGCGACTTCATCATCTTCGAGGTCAACGGCTGGCACAACCTCGTCCACATCGCCTCCGGCGTGCTCGGGCTGGCGCTGTTTCGCAGCGTGTCGGGCGCCCGCGCCTACGCGCTCGGGTTCGGCGCCGTCTACCTCGCGGTGACGATCTGGGGATTCGTCGACGGCGACTCCGTTCTGTGGCTGCTGCCCGTCGACATGGCCGACAACTGGCTGCACCTCGCGATCTCGCTGGCCGGCATCGCGGCGGGCCTGGCCTCACCGACGCGGAGGACCACCACGCCGCGCACCGCCTGACCGCCCGCCCTCACTTCGCGTCGAGCCAGGTCCGCCCCGCGCCGACGTCGACGGCCAGCGGCGGGTCGCGGTCCTCCCACGGGGCGAGCATCTCGCGCTCGACCAGCTCGCGCAGCGCGGCCTCCTCCTCCGGGGGGCCCTCGAAGAGCAGCTCGTCGTGGATGGTGAGGATCAGGCGCGAGCGCATCGGCGAAAGCGCTCGCGCGGCGCCGATCATGGCCAGCTTGATCACGTCGGCCGACGTGCCCTGGATGACCGTGTTGACCGCCAGGCGCTCGCCGAGCGTGCGCACCTGGTAGTTGCGGGCCCGCAGCTCCGGGATCTGGCGCCGGCGCCCGTAGAGCGTCGTGACGTAGCCGAGCTCCTTCGCCTGCTCGATGGTCGCGGCGATGAACGCGGCGACGCGCGGGAAGCGCGCCAGGTAGGCGTCGATGACCGCCTTGGCTTCCTCGCGGGGGATGTTCAGGCGGTCCGCGAGGCCGTAGTCGCTGAGCCCGTAGACGATCCCGTAGTTGATCATCTTCGCCTTCGAGCGGTCCATCGGGGTGAGGTCCTCGGGCGCCTTGTCGAAGACCTGCGACGCGGTCGCGGTGTGCACGTCCTCGCCGCGGACGAAGATCTCCTTGAGCACCGGCTCGTCGGCCACGTGGGCGAGCACGCGCAGCTCGACCTGCGAGTAGTCGGCGGACACCAGCACGTTGCCGGGCGCCGCCTCGAAGCAGCCGCGGATCTCGCGGCCCAGCGGCGTGCGAACCGGGACGTTCTGGACGTTGGGGTTCGTCGAGGCCAGGCGGCCCGTCGTCGCCGCCGCCTGCACGAACGTCGTGTGCAGCCGCGAGTCGGCGTCGACGAGCTGCGGGAGAACGTCGAGGTAGGTCTTGGCGAGCTGGTTGAGCTCGCGCCAGCGCTCGATCTTTCCGACGATCTCGTGCTCGGCGCGAATCTGCTGCAGCACCCGCGCGTCGGTCGAGAAGCCGGTCTTCCCGCGCCGCTTCTTCGTCAGCCCGAGCTTGACGAACAGGATCTCCCCCAGCTGCTGCGGCGAGCCGATCGTGAACTCGGTGCCGGCCAGGCGGTAGATGTCGTCCTCGAGGTCGCGCAGCTCGGCGTGGACGCGGTCGGCGACGTAGCCGAGGCGCTCGGTGTTGAGCCGAACGCCGGCGAGCTCCATCGCGCGCAGAACCGGCACGAGCGGCAGCTCGACGTCGCGCATGAGCAGCGTGAGCCCGCGGTCGGAGAGCTGCTCGCGCTGCCAGGCCGTCAGCGCCGTCAGCGCGACCGCCTCGGCGGCCAGCGGATCCTCGGCGTCGGCCGCCAGTCCGCGCTCCTCGGTGAGCTCGCGCAGCGGGTAGCCGCGGCGGGCGGGCTCGAGCAGATAGGCGGCCAGCAGCGTGTCGTGCGCGAGGTTCGGCGGGACCGTCCCCAGCGCCTTGGCGTCGTGGGCGATCACCGGGCGGTCGCCGAGCGCGGCGACGACCTGCTCTGCGCCGTCGGCGCCGCCGACGAGCGCCTTGCCGTCGGGCGTGGCGACCGCGAAGCGCAGCGGCGAGTCGGCGAGCAGCGCGCCCTCCGGGATCTCCGACTCGGCGACGACGACCGCCAGCTCGCCGCGCAGCCCCTCGACG
>JANJUA010000104.1 GCA_024710825.1 Solirubrobacteraceae bacterium | reverse complement strand
TAGGCGGCATCGAGCACCGCACGTCCGCCCTCGTCCAAGACGACGCCCGCCCGCACCAGGCCGGCGTCCATATGGGCGTTGCAAGCCACGCCGCTCCCGGCCAGCCGGTGCCGTTGGAGCTCCCGCGCCGCGACCACCTCGTCACGCACCGCGGCCGAGCTCGTCGTGGGGGCGCCGGCCAGCGCCGCGGCGCTCGGGCGGTGGACGTCGACGACCAGGTCGATGCGGTCCAGGAGCGGCCCGCTCAGCCGGCGCTCGTAGCGTCCGAGCTCGGTCTCCGAGCAGCGGCAGCGGTCGCGATCGCCGGCGAACCCGCAGGGGCAGGGGTTGGTCGCCGCGACCAACATGAACCGGGTCGGGAAGACCGCCGTCTGCTGGCCGCGGACGATCGCCACGCGTCCGTCCTCGAGCGGCTGGCGCAGCGCCTCGATCGCGGAGCGCGAGAACTCGCTGAGCTCGTCGAGGAAGAGGACCCCGTGGTGCGCGAGGGTCGCCTCACCGGGCGCGGGCCACGTGCCGCCGCCGACGAGACCCGACGCCGAGATCGTGTGGTGCGGCGCACGGAACGGCCTCGTCTCGACCAGCCCGCCGCCCTGGTGGATGCCGGCCACCGAGTGGATCCTCGTCAGCTCGATCGACTCGGGCCGCGTCAGCGGCGGGAGGATCGACGGCAGCCGTCGCGCGAGCATCGTCTTGCCCGTACCCGGCGCCCCGCGCAACAGCAGGTTGTGGCCGCCCGCGGCGGCCACCCGCAGGGCCTCGACCGGACCGGCGTGGCCGCGCACGTCGGCGAGATCGAGGGCACTCGCGTCCGTCGCGTCCGGCGGTCGATCGGCAGCCTCCGGCAGCGGCGGCAGATCGCCTCCGGCGAGCACCTGGGCGACCTCTCTGAGCGTCGCCGCCCCGGCCACCTCCAGGTCGTGCACGAGGGCCGCCTCCCGGGCGCGCTCACGCGGCACCACGAGACCGGTGAGGCCCGCGCGCCGCGCGCCCTCGGCCACCGCGAGGGTCCCGCGGCAGCCGCGCAGCTCGCCGGTCAGCGAGAGCTCGCCGAAGATCGCGCGCCGGGCCAGAGCCTCGGCCGGGACCTGACCGCTGGCCGCGAGCACGGCGCAGGCGATGGCGAGGTCGAAGCCCGAGCCGCCCTTGCGCAGGTGGGCGGGCGCGAGGTTGGCGATGATCCGTCGCAGCGGGAACTCGAAGCCGGAGTTCAGCAGCGCGGCGCGGACCCGCTCGCGCGCCTCGCGTACGGCGGCGTCGCCGAGGCCGACGATGACGAACCCGGGCAGGCCCTGGCGGATGTCGACCTCGACCGTCACGGGGAGCGTGTCGAGGCCGTCGATGGAGAAGGTGGCGACGCGGGCCAACATGGACGGCGACGCTAGGACGGCGGGTGTGCCGGCACACCACGAGGTTGTTGCAAGAGACGCGCGAGCCGTTTCGTCACAGGACGGTGCTGTCAAGGCACACGTCGGCGCCTACGGTCGCCGGGCATGTCCGACGACCTTCGACACCGCCTCGGCCGCACCGGCGAGGACCTGGCAGCGCAGCACCTCGAGCGCCGCGGCTTTCGGATCGTGGCGCGCAACCACCGAACGCGCTACGGCGAGCTCGACGTCATCGCCCACGACGGCAGGGTGCTGGTCTTCGCGGAGGTCAAGACCCGCCGCGCCGGTTCGGGCACGCCGTGGGACACGCTGGACGAGCGCAAGTGCCGTCAGGTGCGCAGGATGGCGGCGGCCTGGCTGGCGGAGGCGCCCGACCGCCCCCGCTCGGCGGAGCTGCGCTTCGATGCGATCGGCGTGGTGATCGACGCGCGCGGTCGGCTCGTTCGGCTGGATCACCTCGAAGCCGCGTTCTGACGACGCCCGCCCGCCGGACGGAGACGCAGCCGCAGCATGCGAGCGGCGGCAAGCCGCGGCGTGCGAGTCCGGCGCCACCCGCGGCGTGCGCCAGCGGGGCACGCCACGGCGTGCGCGCCGCGCCGCTGCGAGCGGCGCGAGGACGAGATGTGATTTCCGTCGGACTGCACGGAGGAACTCACAACTCGTGCCGGACGCCAAGGGAGCGGCGCGGCCCGGGAAGCGGCGCGGCCAAGGGAGCGGAGCGGCCCGGGGAGCGGCGCGGCCCGGAAGCGGGCGCGGCGCGACAGGCTCGACGCGGCGGCGCGCTACAGCGCCAGCTGCTGATACGCCGCGGACTGGAACGACATCCGATGCAGCGGCGAGACGCCCTGGCGGCGGATGGCCTCGCGGTGCTCGGGGGTCGAGTAGCCGACGTGGTCGACGAAGCCCCATCCCGGGTGGCGCTCCTCGGCGCGGTGCATGAAGCGGTCGCGGGTCACCTTGGCGACGATCGACGCGGCCGCGATCGCCGCGCTCTTGGCGTCGCCGTCGACGATCGGACGGCACTCCCACTCGAAGTCCTGGCCCAGCGCGAAGCCGTCGCTCAGGCACAGGCAGCCGTCGACGGCCACGCCGCGCAGCGCGTCGCGCAGGGCGGCCAGGTTCGTGCGGTGCAGCCCGCGCCCGTCGATCCCCCGCGCGCAGCGCGACACGACGTGCACCCGCGTGGCGATCCGCAACACGCGCGGGTAGAGCTCCTCGCGCGTCTCCTGCGTGTGCTGCTTGGAGTCGTTCAGCACCGACAGGGCCCGCACGTCCGCCGGACGCAGGCGCTCGAGATCGAACAGCACCCCCGCGGCCACGAGCGGCCCCGCCAGGCAGCCGCGTCCCGCCTCGTCGGCGCCCGCCACGTAGCGGAACCCCAGCCGGCGGTCGTGCTGGAAGAGCCGCCGTCCGCGGCGCGCGGAGCCCGAGCCGGACCGCGAGCCCGAGCCGGACCGCGAGGCGGAGCCGGACGGGGAGCCCGAGCCGGACCGCGAGCCGGAACCGGAGCCGCTAGAGGAGCCCGACGCGGTTCGGCGGCCAGTACGTGGCGAACGCTCCACCGATGATCCACTCCTTCGGGACCGGTCCCCAGATGCGGCTGTCGGCGGAGGCTCCACGGTTGTCGCCCATCATGAACCAGTGGTCGGCGGGGATCGTGATCTCCTCAGGCATGTCGCAGTCGGTGGCGCCGCCGCACGGGCGGGTGTACGGCTCGTCCTGCAACTCGCCGTTGAGCACGACGTGCCCGTCGCGCACGGCGATCGTGTCCCCCGGCCCCGCCACGACGCGCTTGATGAAGTTCTGCTCCGATCGGTTCGGCGTCGCCTCGTCGCACGGCATCGGAGTGCCGCTGCCGGCGTCCGGGTTCGCGCAGCGGTTCGTGTCGGCGCCCCGCGGCGGGTGGAAGACGACGACCTCGCCGACCTCCGGGTCGTTGAAGCGGTTGCCGATCCGGTTGACCAGCACCCGCTGGCCGACGTTCAGCGTCGGCTCCATCGACTCCGAAGGGATCCGGTACGGCTTGACCAGGAACGCCTGGATGCCGAGCGCGAGCCCCAGCGCCACCGCGATGATGAGGGCCAGCTCGAGGAACCACGCGCCCGTCCAGGGCTCGTGCTTCTTCTTCGTCCTCACGCGCGGCTGCGCTCTCTCGTCAGCCGGCGTTCTCGTCGGGCTCGGCCGGAGCCGAGGGGGTGGGCTCTTCCGGGGCGGCGGCCTCGACGGGCGCGCCCTCGCTCTCGATCGCCTCGTCCGCCGTCGCGCCCTCGGCGTCGACCGCCTCCGACTGGCCGTCGTCGACGAGCCCCGGGACGATGGTCTCCTCGGGCCCGACGTAGCGGCGCTCGCGGACGCGGGCGCGCTTGCCGACCCGATCGCGCAGGTAGTAGAGCTTCGCGCGCCGGACGTCGCCGCGGGCGGCGACCTCGATGCGCTCGATCTTCGGCGAGTGCACCGGGAACGTGCGCTCGACGCCGACGCCGAAGGACTGCTTGCGGACGGTGAACGTCTCGCGGACGCCGTGACCCTGGCGCTTGATGACCACGCCTTCGAAGACCTGGGTGCGCCGGCGCGTGCCCTCGATCACCTGGAAGTGGACACGGACGCGGTCGCCCGCCTGGAAGGCGGGGACGCGGCGCAACTGGGCGCGCTCGAGGCTTTCGATGACTGTGGACATGAAGAGATGGCGCGCAGCCGTGGTCGGGTGGCACACAAGGCGGCCGGCGCGAAGCGGTCATGGTAGCGGAGCGGACGTTCAGCTCGCACCATGGCCGCCGCGCTCGCGGCTGCGATCACGGCGCCACTGTCGCACGTGCTCGTGGTTGCCGGATAGCAGCACGTCCGGCACCGCGTGGCCGCGCCACTCGGCGGGCCGGGTGTAGTGCGGGTACTCCGGGTTGCCCCCGAGCGCCGCGGAGAACGACTCCTCCTCGGCGGAGTCGGCGTGGCCGAGCGCCCCGGGGAGCTTGCGCAGCACCGCGTCGCACACGACCATCGCCGCCAGCTCGCCGCCGCTGAGCACGTAGCGGCCGACGGAGAGCGCATCGCTGGCGAGGTGCTGCACGATCCGCTCGTCGAAGCCCTCGTAGCGCCCGCAGAGCAGCGTGATCGCCGGCTCGGCCGCGAGCTCGTCGACGAACGCGTCGTCGAGGATCCGCCCGCCGGGCGTCAGCGCGATCACCCTGCGCCGCGACCGCACATCGAGCGCGTCCATGTCGTAGCGCGCGCTCAGCGCCCGCTCCATCACGTCGACGCGCAGCACCATCCCGGCGCCGCCGCCGAACGGCGTGTCGTCGACCTGGCGGCCCGACAGCGTCGTGTGGTCGCGGGGGTTGACGCACTCGAGGCTCGAGCCCGTCTCCAGCACGTTGCGCACGTGGCGCTGCGTGCGAAACCAGTCGAACCACTCGGGGAACAGGGTGAAGACGTCGATGTTCAAGGCTCCTCCCCCAGGAAGCCGAGCGAGACGTCTATGCGCCGAGCGTCGAGGTCCAGGGAGCGGATCGCGTCGCGGACCATCGGCACGAGCAGCTCGCCGCCGCCGGCGGCTCGCTCGACCTCCAACAGCTCGCACGAGGGGTACGCCAGCAGGCGCCGCACCACGCCGACCTCGGCCGGCCCGTCGACGACCGTGCAGCCGACCAGGTCGTCGGCCCAGAACTCGTCCTCGTCGAGCGCCCCGGCGGCCGCCTTGGGCACGAGCAGCTCGGCGCCGCGCAGCGCCTCGGCGTCCGAGCGCGAGTCGCAGCCGGCCAACCGCACGATCGGCCGGGCGGGCGTCCCGGCGCGGCGCAGGATCTCGCGCGGCGCTCCCGCGACGGTCACGACAGAGCCGGAGGCGAGCAGCTCGGGCCGGTCGGCTCCGACGACGTGCACTGAGCCGTCGAGCCCGTGGGGCTTGCCGACCACGCCGGCGCGCAGCTCACTCGACGATGTCAACGAGGACGCGCCGGTTCTCCTTGACCGCGGCGGCCTTCACGACCGTGCGCAGCGCGTTCGCCGTGCGTCCTCCGCGGCCGATGACCTTGCCGTAGTCGTCGTCGGCCACCGCGAGCTCGAGGACGACGGTCCCGTCGTCCTCCTCGAACTGCTCGACGGACACCCGGTCCGGCTCGTCGACGAGCCGGCGGGCGAGCTCTTCGAGCAGCTCTCGCAACGGTTGCACCCCGGCTAGGAGATGCCCTGGATGCGCATGAGCTTGCGGACGGTGTCCGTCGGCTGAGCGCCGCGCTCGATCCACGACTTGATGCGGTCGCCGTCCAGGACGATCGTGGAGGGCTCGGTCTGCGCGTTGTAGTGGCCGACGGTCTCGATCACTCGGCCGTCGCGCGGGGACCTCTGGTCGGCGACGACGACGCGCCAGACCGGGTCCTTCTTCCCGCCGATGCGGGTGAGTCGAAGTCGAACTGCCATAGGTGCGAAGAGAGTAGCGGGTGCGGCGATCAGCGGCCCTGGCGCATGAGCGCGGCGAGGTCGGGCATCTTGCCCTTGCCGAGCTGCTGCATGACCTTCTTCATCTGGCCGAACTGCTTCACCAGCCCGTTGACCTGCTGCACGCTGGTCCCCGAGCCCTTCGCGATCCGCAGCCGGCGCGAGCCGTTGATGACCTCCGGCCGCCGACGCTCCTCCATCGTCATCGACAGGATGATCGCCTGGATGCGGTCGATCTCGCGCTCGTCGACCTTGACGTTCTTCATCTGCGCGCCCGCGAACCCCGGGATCATCCCCATGAGCGACTGAAGCGGGCCCATCTTGCGCATCGTCTTCAGCTGCGTGAGGAAGTCGTCGAGCGTGAACTCGCCCTTGCGCATCCGCCGCTCGAGATCCTTGGCCTCGTCCTCGTCGAACTGGTCCTGCGCCTTCTCGATGAGCGACATCACGTCGCCCATGCCGAGGATGCGCTGCGCCATCCGGTCGGGGTGGAAGCGCTCGAACCGATCGAGCTTCTCGCCGGTCGAGGCGAAGAGGATCGGCTTGCCCGTGACGGCCTTGACGCTCAGCGCCGCGCCGCCGCGCGCGTCGCCGTCGAGCTTGGTCAGGACGACGCCGTCGAACTGCACCGCTTCGGCGAACTGCTCGGCCACGTTGACGGCGTCCTGGCCGGTCATCGCGTCGACGACGAGCAGGATCGTGTGCGGCCGGACGACCTTGCGGATGCGCACGAGCTCGTCCATGAGCGTCTCGTCGACGTGCAGGCGCCCGCTCGTGTCGACGATGAGGACGTCCTTGCCCTCCTGCTTGGCCCGGTCCAGCGCCCAGCCGGCGATGTCCACCGGGTCGCGGTCGGTGCCCTGCTCGTAGACCGTCGCGCCGACCTGGGCGCCGACCTTCACCAGCTGGTCGACGGCGGCCGGCCGATAGACGTCGCACGCGGCGAGCGCCACGGACGAGTCGTGCTCCTTCATCAGGTGCCTGGCGAGCTTCGCGGTCGCGGTCGTCTTGCCGGAGCCCTGCAGGCCCGCCATCAGGATCACCGTGGGCGGCCGGGGCGAGAAGGACACGCCCGCCGCCGCGCCTCCCATCAGCGCGGCGAGCTCCTCGCTGACGATCTTGACGACCTGCTGGCCCGGGTTGAGCTGCCCGAGGACGTCGGCGCCGAGGGCGCGCTCCTTCACGTTGGCGGTGAACGACTTGACGACCTTGAAGTTGACGTCCGCCTCGAGCAGCGCGAGGCGGATCTCGCGCATCGCCTTGTTGACGTCGTCCTCGGTCAGGGCGCCGCGGTTGCGGACGTCGGAGAGGGTGGCCTGCAGCTTGTCGGAGAGCGCGTCGAACACGTCCGCCCAAGAGTAGGGCTAGCCGTATGGGCGCCGGCCGGACCCCCGGCTACCGTCCGGGAAGTGCTGCCCGTGCGCCGGACGCTCTACCTCCTGCTGAGCCTGGTGCTGGGGGTGGCGTGGTTCACGATCCTCGTCACCGGCCTGTCGACGGGCATCGGCCTCGCGATCACGCTGGTGGGCATCCCGATCCTCGTCGGCATGCTGTGGCTCGTCCGCTGGATGGCGCAGGCCGAGCGGGCGCTCGTCGGCGCGCTGATCGGCGTCGACGCGACCGCCCACTACCGCCGGCCGCCGCATCCCGGCTTCGCCGCGCAGGTCATGACCCGCCTCGGCGATCCGCAGACGTGGAAGGACCTCGTCTACCTGTTCGTGCAGTTCCCGCTCGGGATCCTCTGGTTCGTCATCGCCACCCTCCTGCTCGGCCTGACCTTCGCGACGCTCCTCGCCCCCCTCTACTACTGGGCCGTCGACGGCGGCATCGAGGCCGGCCTGTTCACCGCGGACACGCTGCCGGAGGCGCTGGCGCTCGTGCCGCTCGGCGTGCTGCTCGGCTGGATCTCGTGGCACGTGCTCGACGCGCTCGGCCGCGTCCACGGCGCCTGGGCGCAGCTCATCCTCGCCTCCAGCCCCGACCCGGAGCTCACCGCCCGCGTCCACGAGATGCGCTCCAGCCAGGCGCGCATCATCGAGGCCGCCGACGAGGCGCGCCGGCGCATCGAGCGCGACCTCCACGACGGCGCGCAGCAGCGGCTCGTCGCGCTGTCGCTGAAGCTCGGCATGGCGCGCAAGCGCCTGGAGGCGGGCGACGACAACGCCGTCGAGCTCGTCACCGAGGCCCACGAGGAGAGCAAGCTCGCACTCGCCGAGATGCGCGACCTCGCCCGCGGGATCCACCCCGCGATCCTCATCGAGCGCGGGCTCGGGCCGGCGATCGAGGAGCTGGCGACGCGCGCCACGCTGCCCGTCGTGGTCGAGGAGGCGCCCGAGGAGCGCCTACCGCCGGCGACCGAGGCGGCTGCCTACTTCGTCGTGGCCGAGTGCCTGGCGAACGTGTCGAAGTACGCCCAGGCCCAGGGTGCGACCGTGCGCGCGCGCTGCGAGGTCGGGCGGATCGTGGTCGAGGTCGTCGACGACGGCGTCGGCGGCGCCGACCCGTCCGCGGGCTCCGGCCTGCGCGGCCTCGCCGACCGCGTCGAGGCGCTCGGCGGCACGCTGACCGTCCACAGCGTCGCCGGCCACGGCACGGCCGTGCGCGCGGAGATCCCGCTCGTCAGCGCTCCGGCGGCCGCGGGCTGAGGCTCTCGGACAGGTTGCCGAGCGCGTTGGTCAGCTCGGACGGGATCACCCAGATCTTGTTCGCGTCGCCCTGGGCGATCTGCGGCAGCATCTGGAGATACTGGTAGCTGAGCAGCGGCCCGTCGGGGTTGCCGGCGTGGATGGCCCGGAAGACGGTGTCGATCGCCTTGGCCTCGCCTTCGGACTTCAGGATCGCCGACTCGCGCTCGCCCTGGGCGCGCAGCACGGCCGCCTGCTTCTCGCCCTCGGCGGTCAGCACCTGCGACTGCTTGACGCCCTCCGCGGTGAGGATCGCCGCGCGGCGGTCGCGCTCGGCGCGCATCTGCTTCTCCATCGCCTCCTGGATCGAGACGGGCGGGTCGATCGACTTGAGCTCGACGCGGTTGATGCGGATCCCCCACTTGCCGGTCGCCTCGTCGAGCACGACGCGGAGCTGGCTGTTGACCTCGTCGCGGCTGGTCAGGGTCTCCTCGAGCGTGAGCCCACCGACGACGTTGCGCAGCGTCGTGATCGTGAGCTGCTCGATCGCCTGCAGCGGGTTGGCGACCTCGTAGGTGGCCGACTTCGGCTCGGTGATCGTGAAGTACAGGACCGTGTCGATCTGCACGGTGACGTTGTCCTCGGTGATGACCGGCTGCGGCTGGAACGGCACGACCTGCTCACGGAGGTCGAGCAGCGGGCGGACCTTGTCGATGAACGGGATGACGATCGTCAGGCCCGGGCTCAGCGTGCGGCTGTAGCGGCCGAGGCGCTCGACCACGCCGGCGCGGGCCTGCGGGATGATCCGGATGGTCCTCGCGGCGACGAACAGCACGAAGAGGACGACGACGCCGAGGACGATGAGTCCGGCCATGGGTTCCTTTCAGTCGACGAGCGCCGTGGCGCCCCGTATCTCGATGACGCTGACGCGCTCGCCCGGCTCGATCACGCGGTCGTCGTCGAACGCGCGCGCAGTCCAGACCTCGCCGTCGATGCGGGCGACGCCGACGCCCTCGTCGTTGCTGATCCGCTCCAGCACGACCGCCTGACGGCCGATGAGCGCCGCCGTGCCGGTCCGCAGCGCGGGCGGCTGGCGCAGGTGGCGCCTGGCCACGGGACGGACGAAGAGCAGCAGGCCGACGGAGATCGCGAGGAAGACGAGCGTGGAAGCCACCCACCCGCCGCCGGCGAGCGCGACCAGAGCGGCGACGACCGCCCCGCCCGCGAACGGGCCGAGGAAGAAGCTCGTCGTGAGCATCTCGCCGACCGCCAGCGCGACCGCCGCGACGACCCACACCACCCACGGGTCCATGACCCGGACCTTATGCGGTCGGACGCCGGCGCAGGTACTCGAGGTAGAGCGGACGCAGCTCGTCCTGGGCGGCCTCGTCGTGGCCGCGGAAGGCGTCGACGACCTGGCTGGCCCAGTGCGACACGTCGTAGGCCGCCTCGTCCGTGCGGCCGGCGGCGGCCTCCGCGGCGGGCGCGGCCTCGAGCAGGCGCCACAGGAACTTCACGTCGCCGTGGCGCTCGGCGGCCTTCACGGCGCGATCGTGGAGCTCCTTGGAGGAGAGCCGGTCCAGGTCGTCGGAGGTGCTCATGGCGGGGACGCTAGCTGAGAAGCGCGCGGGCGAAGTCGTCGGCGTCGAACGGGCGCAGGTCCTCGAGCGCCTCCCCCACCCCGATCAGCTTCACCGGGATGCCGAGCTCTCCGGCGATCGCGAGCGCGATGCCTCCCTTGGCGGTGCCGTCGAGCTTGGTGAGCACGATCCCGTCGACCTCGGCGGCCTCGGCGAACATCTGCGCCTGGCGCAGGCCGTTCTGACCGGTGGTGGCGTCGATCGACAGCAGCGTCTCGTGCGGCGCGTCGGGGAGCTGCTTGGCGATGACGCGGCGGATCTTCGCCAGCT
>JANJUA010000094.1 GCA_024710825.1 Solirubrobacteraceae bacterium | reverse complement strand
CAACGACGAGCAGGGCATCCCCCGCGATCGCAACGCGGTAAGGACGCACGACCGAAACGACCTATCGGCGGCTGCCGCCGCAGGCCGGACCTTCGTGTTCCAGCTCGGGCCGCGCGCGCAGGGGCCTTGCCGGGCTCGGGTCAGCGCGCAGAGCGCGTGGAGGGGAGGTCGCTCCGGTGAACGGTCCCGAGCAGCCGGCCGTCGGGGTCGGTGAGGACTGCGGTCGTGAGCTCTTGCCGAGTGAGACGTTTGTGCAGTTCGTCGGCCGCCGTGTCGGCGCGGACGGTTGACGGGCCCGGCTCCATCACATCGTCGACGAGCGCGTCGGCTTCGCTCTCCAGTGCTCGTCGGCGCAGGCGGCCGAGTAGCACTCCGCCGTCGCTGATGACGTAGGCGAAGTTGTTGGGCGTCTGGCGCGCGCGGTCGGCGACCGCACCGACTCGCTCGCCGAGGGTGGCGACAGCCACGTCGTCGCGGACGAAGTCGATCACCCGCATCGCGTTGGCGTTTGCGCCTTCGCGCGGCAGGCCGCGGGCGAGCCAGTCGACCTTGCCGGGCATGTAGTCGTAGACCTCGGTGAACCCGAGCGTGGCGAGCCGACACGCGGCTCGTGGACTCATGTCTCAGAGGCCGTCCCAGCAGTAGACGACCACCGCCCGGGCGCGGTCCAGGCTGGCGGTGTTCTGTGCGTCGAGTTGCTTGAGCGGGATGTTGATGGCGCCGGGGAGATGCTCCTCGAGGTACTCGCGTTCGGGCAGCACGTCGACGAGCTGGGCGCCGGCGTCGAGCAGCTCGCGCAGCCGGGGGAACGTGATTTGCTCAGGCATCGCGGCCCTCGAGGGCAGCGCGGATCCATGCCTCGGGCGGGACTGCGCTGTGCTCCGTGCCGTCGCGGTAGAGCCGGCACTTCAGCCCGAAGTCAGTTCGGCTTGCCGCCGTAGGGTCGATGTCGCGGCCGTCGACGCGGATCGTCGGCGAGCCGAGGAACTGCTCGGCCTCTGCGGCCTCGAGCGTCTCGATCACTCGCAGCACGACCTGTGCGCCGGCGTCGCGCGCGAGGTCACGGACCCGCGGGACGATCTGCTCGAAACTCGGGCAGCCGTCGAAGTAGAGGATCTCGACGGTCATCAGCGTCCTCCTTTGAAAGATGCGCGCCCGTCGATCCGTTCGCAGGCGTCGACGTGCTGCGCGTTGTCGGCGCCGAGCTGCTCGACGAGCGCGATCGCCGCCGCCACGCGTTCGTCGGGGACCGAGTAGAAGACCCGTCGGTGCTCGCGGCGCGAGCTGACCAGGCCACACCAGCGAAGGCACGCAAGATGGTTCGACACCTGCGGCTGAGCGATCGCCAGACGCTCGACGAGCTCGCCGACTGACAATTCGCCGCCATGCAGCGCCTGCAAGATCCCCAGCCGCGTGGGATCGCCGAACGCGCGAAACACCTTCGCCGTCAGCTCTGGGGCGGGCGTGATCGATTCGGTCGCGGCGCTCATATGTGGGTTCCATGATATCAGCCAGAGCGCATGCGATCTGTGTAGCCGGCTCGGGCGAGCGACAACGCGAGGTGGCGGCGTATCCCGGTGAGCACCTCCTTGGGTCAACTCGAGCGCGTCGACTTCATAGGGGGGTGAGCCGAACCCCATCCAGCCCGCGGCGTAGCGCCGCCCATTCCGCGAACGCCGGGGTGAGCCACTGGTCCTCGCCGTGACCCGCGTCCGCGGATGGTGGTTTGGCGGTTGCTGGTGTTCAAGCGGCCTGGCGGCCGGCGGCGGGCAGCCAGGTTTCGGCGGGCCGGCCGCGCCCGTCGTTGATCGTGGTCCGCTGAAGGCGGCCGGCCTCCTCGAGGACCGTGAGAGCGCGGTTGATCTCGCGGGCCTTCTTGTTGCGGCTAAACAGGTCTCGAACCTCGGTGCGGGTGACGCCGCCGGGGCGGTCTTTGGCGAGCGCCCAGATCTCGTCGGCGGTCGGGTCGCCGAGGCTGTCGCCGAAGATCCAGCTCGCTGAGGCGGCGCTGTAGTGCCAGACGGCGAGCGCGGCGTCGAGGTGGGGGAGGCTGATGCGTTCGGCGCAGTCGAGGGTGGCGTAGAGCGCTGCCAGGCGGATGACGTGTGCTTCGGCGCGGCGGGTGGCTGCGCCGGTGAGGCCTTCGGTGCCGCGCGACAGCGGGCCGTAGACGGCGATCCAGCGCTCGCGCGCCGGGCCGTCGAAGGTCAGTTGCCGCGGCAGCGAGGCGAAGCGCAGCGCGGTGAGGGTGGTGTCGCGAACGTGGGCAAGGTCGTCGCCGGCCAGGCGCCCGCCGAAGGGCAGCTCTTGGCTGCGCTGGACGGCGATGACGAGGAAGCGATTGAAGAAGCCGTTGGCGAGTTCGGTGCCGGTGACGAAGCGCAGCAGTTCGTCTTTGGTGATGTGGCCGACGATTGAGATGTGTGTGTCGCGGGCCCGGACCGGGGCGTTCTTGGCGATCGTCTGCAGGGTCTTGCCGTCCCATGCGTTGCGGACGACGGGCGAGAGGGTGTTGCCTTCGCGGGCGAGAACCTTGAGGACCTGAGCGAACTCGGATTCGACGACCAGCCGGCGTTTGTCGCGGCGCGGCTGGGCGCCTTCCTGGTCGTCGCGGACTTCCCAGATGAGCCCTTCTCCTGATGACAGCCCGGAGGAGACGCACTGGTCGATGAAGCCGTGGTCGACGTCGGCGAACAGCGCTTCGACGTGGTCCCAGGACGATCCCTTGCGGCCCTTGCCGGAAGGGCCGACGAGGATGCAGAACTCGTTGAGGTGGTGGCGCGTGGCTTCGACGGCGTAGTGGACGTTGCGACCGGCGGCGGCCCCGAATGTGATCAGGAACTGTGCGAGCAGGGCCATCGGGTCAGCTTCGGTGTGCGGTGCGGTGCGCTCGACGAACTCGCCGGCAGGGCCATAGAGCGCGGCGGTTGCTGGTGGTGCGGGCCAGGTGTTCATCGAGCGATCCGGCGGTCGAGCTCCAGTTCGCGAACCCGGCCGTGGGCGATCGCGAGCTCCTCGCGCAATCTGGCGAGCTCCTCGCGTTGGCGCTGGTTGTCGTCGAGGGCGGCGCGCAGGCGAGCGCGTAGCGAGGCGTCGCTGGCGCGCTGGCGGACCGGCAGCCGTGACGGGGCGGCGCCTTGCGTGGCTCGGAGCGCCTCGATCTCGGCGCGGAAGTCGTTGTGTCCGTAGAGGAAGGCGCGGCTGACGTGGGCTCGCTGGGCGACTGCGGCGAAGCTGATCGTCTCGCCTTCTCGATCCAGTTCGCGCAGCGCGTTGCGGACGCACCTCTCGGCTTCGAGCGTCCGCCGTGCGGCGGCGTCCTCGAGCGGTGTGCGGGCCGGTTGGGCAGCCATCAGGCGATCTCCTGCGTCGTAGGCGTGGCGAGATCGCGCAGATCGACAGCGGCGTCGTCGCTGTGGTCGGCGTCGATCGCATCGAGGGCTTCGAGGATGCGCGTCAAGCTTGCCTCGTCGCGTTGGAGGACCTCGATCAGGCGGACGTTGTTGTTGTCCTGCGCGCGGCCGAGGAGATTGCGGGTCTGAGCGCGCTGCTGCTCGTGGATGTCGCGGAACGATCCGTCCGTCAGGAAGCTGTCGCAGCTGAGGCAGGCGTTGGGGTGTGGGCATGTCTGGACGAGCGGGAGCCCGCAGTAGCCGTTGGGCAGCGCCTGCTTGGCTCGGGCGATCCGCTCCTTCATCCATGTAGCTTCTTCGAGCGGCCCGTCGATCGGCAGGGCGATGCGCTCGCCGCGGCGGTTGACGCGCTCATGCCAGCGCAGCACTTCGCGCTTGAGCGTCTCGTCGTGCAGGCGGGCGTAGTGGCCGGTCATCTCCAACGAGCCGTGGTCGAGGATCTTCTGGATCACCGGCAGCGGGACGTTGTCGTTGACCATGCTCGTTCCGAGGTGGTGGCGGAACAGGTGTGGGTGGATGTCCAAAGCGAGCCGGCCGTCACGAGTGCGGATCTCGGCGCGACGGACGTAGCCCTTGACGACGCGGCGAACGGTGCTGTGCGTGATGTGGTGTTCTCCGCCACGCGACATGCCGCGCCGACTGGGCGGCGGGGAAGGCAGCAGCCACTCGGTGCCATCCGGGTAGTGCTCACAGAGATGCGCTTCGTGGCGCTCAAGCTGGGCTGCGAGCTGCGGCGGGACCGGCAGCATCGCCTCGCGCTTGGACTTGATGTTCCAGTAGCGCAGGTAGGGATGGCCGTCGGGACCGATTCGCAGCGTGTCGCGCGGGAGCGTGATCAGGCTCGAGACCCGAAAGCCCGTGTGGGCGAGCAGCAAGACGATCGTGCGGTGCTGCTCGCTTTCGAGCAGGACCAGGTTCTGCGGGTCGACCCATTGGCCGAAGATGTCGTCGCCGAGCTCCTTGGGCAGGCGGTAGTCGACGCGGGGGACCTCAGCACCGTGGATCGTCGCGCCTCGCGGTAGCCCGGCCAGCCCGTCCTCGGACTGCTCATCGAGCAAGTTCCGCAGCGAGATCACGCGTCGCTGGCGGGTGGCCGGCTTCCAATCGGCATCGACGCGCAACCAGAGCAGGAAGTTCTCGAGGACCTCGCGCGTGAGCAGCGCGGGACTGGTGACCTGTGGAGCGTGCTCGTCCAGCCACTGGCTGAAATGACGCAGGTCCGAGAGATACTCGCTCATCGTGCGAGGCGTTGTGTCGCCGAGCAGGCGGGCGCGGACCCATCGCTTGGCCGCCTCCTTCAGCCACGGCTGACGCAGATGCTCGAAGTGCAGATAGACCGAGCCGCGATAGGTCGAGGCCAGATCGCCGTGTGGCAACTCGTCCTGGCGCCAGACGTCTTTGGCCCACAGCTCCTCCCAGCCGCGGGGCGCACGGCCGCCCTCGAGGACTCGCAGCGCTTCGGCGCTCATGCGACCAGATCGGCGACCTTGTCCAGGACGCCGCGTTCGGCGAGGGCCTTGCGCAGGTCCTCGGCGGTGGGATGGGTGTAGACCAGCGTCGACGTCGGCGACCGATGTGTCAGCAGCGCCCCGATCACCTCCAGTTGGACGCCGTCGCGATAGGCCAGCGTCGCGTAGGTGTGGCGGAACTGGTGCGGCGTGAACGCGAACCCGACCTTCTTCTCGGTCCGGCCGACGATCCGATCGACGTTGGAGTAGGTCAGAGGCCGCCCGATCTTCCCTCCCCAGAGGTTCACGAACACGAAGTCGCAGTCGAGATCGCCGTACTCCTGGTGCATGTAGTCGCTCCACAGGCGCATTAGCTCGCCGCCAACCGGGACGTCGCCCTCGGCGCCTCGCTTGCTGCGCGCGCGCCGGTGCGCACCGGCGCGGGCCCTGATCGCGATGCGTCGTTCCCACGCGATGACGTCCTCGTGGCGCAAGCCAAGCGCCTGGCCGACGCGCATTCCTGAGCTGGCCAGCAGTGCGAAGAGAAACCGATCTCGCAGGTGCTCCTGAGCGTCGATCACCGCGGCGACCTGCTCCAGCGTGAGCGTCTTGGGTAGCTGCTTGGTCTCCGGCAGCCGGACGGCGCGACCGCGCGGTCGGCTGCGCGCGATGCTGTGCAGGAACGGCTTGTAGCCGCCGCGCCCACTGCGGGTCTTGACGACCAGGTCTTGCGCGAGCGTGCTGCCGCGCCGGGCCTGCAGCTCGTAGAACCCGACAACGCCGGTCAGCATCCGATTGACCGTTCGAGGCGACAGACGCGCGGCCTCGTCCGCGAGGACGACGACGTTCTTCGCCGGTCGCCGCGCCCAGGCAGCGAACTCGGCGAGCTCCATGACGCCGACCTGCTCCCAGGACAGACCGTGCTCGTCGAGGAACGTCCAAAACGCCCTCAGATCGTGAGCGTATGCCTCGACCGTGTTCGGGGAGCGCTCGTTGTTGGTCAACCACGCCAGGTACTCGTCGATCAGCTCCACCGGACGCAGGTCCGGCCCGATCACCGTGAACGACTCAGTGGCACTCGTCGGCAGGAAGACCCGCCGGACCCTGTAGAGCGGCGCTCGCTCGTTGACGTCGTGGTCGTCCAAGACAGGGCCAACGTATCGGCGGTCCCGGACGGCAAAGACGGCTACTCATGGACGTCGTGGACAGTGAACTTATCGGTGTACATAAGATGGATTAGGGAGCAATCTCAGGGATGACGTACGCGGCAGAGTATGCGGCGAATCGAGAATGACCCGGTGGACGAAACGCGTCCGCGAAACCGCGTGAACCACATGCTTCGGTGCGTGCGCGCATGCGGTGCCGGCGCGGCGACAGCGCTGCCACTGCGGTCACTCAGCGACGGCGGGCCGCGTCCCGCGCGGCGACGGCGAGGATTTGCTCCAGTTCGCCTCCGACTTTCACGCCGTCAGCCCTCAGCCAGGAAGCCACGCGCCGCCCCGAGTACCGCCGGTCCAGCCGCCTCGACGTCGCCGTCGCGTAGCAGCCGTGCGGG
>JANJUA010000082.1 GCA_024710825.1 Solirubrobacteraceae bacterium | reverse complement strand
GTCAACGACCCGCCGCTGGGCAGCGAGCGGACGGTGTGGCTCGACGGCGAGCCTCGCGAGGTCGGCCCCTGCACCTTCGCCGACGACCTGAGCTCGGTGCGGATCGCCGACGGCGGCGAGCTGCGCTTCGCGGCCGAGGCGACGCGCGAGCGCCACGACGAGCTGCTGCTGGTGCGCAGCGACTACGTCCAGCCGTTCGGCACCTTCACGGGCGTGCTGCCGGGCGGCGCGCGGCTCGCCGAGGGCTACGGGGTCATGGAGGACCACGCGGCGCGCTGGTGAGCGCCGCCTACCCCCGTCCCGGCAGCGTCACGATGTTCAGGTTCAGCGGGAAGCGCCGATGCTGCGGCCGGGGCGCGAAGCGATCCTGGCCCCAGGAGCCCTCGATGCTCGGGGCCGCCTCGAACTCGGCGATCGGCACCTGGCCCGTCAGGTCGAAGCGCCGCAGCGTGTACGGGACGCCGTCGGAGGCCAGCGGCGAGGGGCCGCGCATCACGTGGAAGTGCAGGTGCGGCGCCGACGTGTTGCCCGTGTTGCCGAGGCGGCCGATGATCTGCCCGCGGCGCACTCGGTCGCCGCGGCGGACGCGGACGCTTCCCTTGCGCAGGTGCGCGTAGAACCCGTACAGCCCGTGCCCGAGGGACATGACGACGTGGTTGCCGTCGACGGTCTCCAGGGTGATCGACGTCGGTGGCGGCAGGGTCCCGGGAACCTGATCCTCCAGCGTGTTCAGCGACGAGACGACGACGCCGTCGGCGACCGCGCGCACCGGGGCGTCGTAGTCGGCGTACTGGCGGACGTCGGAGCCGTCGCCGGTGAAGAAGCGGCCGTCGGCGTCGAGGCGCATCCAGTCGATGGCGAACCGCTGCGAGTCGAAGAAGGCGGCGTTGACGTCCTGGATCGAGCCGCGGTGGACGATGTCCGGGTTGCAGCAGCCGTTGGCCGCGACCCAGTTCGGACCGCGCAGCGGCGCGTCGAGCACCAGCGGACGGCCGTCGCGGATGTCGTAGCGACCGCCGGTGTAGGCCATCTCGGTCGGCTCCGTCGCTCCCGGGTTGTCGGCCCCGAGCAGCCGCAGGCGGTGGACGACGTGCCGCGGCACGGCGCTGCGGCGCGGGAACGACAGCTCGACGTAGAGGAAGCGCATCTCGTCGGGCGCGATGACCGCGTCGTCGGCGGGCTGGGGCAGCAGGGTGCGCAGCCGCTCGACAAGCTCGTCGCCCGCGAAGCGCGCGATGACGCGGGACGGACGCGCCGCGTCGAGGACGCTGACCTCCTGGATGGTGGCCGGGACGCCCTTGCCGTTGGCGAGCTCGAGCTCGTAGACGACGTGCCAGCGGCCGTCGGTGCCCTGGACCGGCATCGTGCTCGGGCCGACCGTCGAGATCGTCACCGGCGTGAACGCGTCCTTGATCGGCGGCGGCAGCTTGGACTGCCCCTGCGCGGCGCCCGCCGTCACGAGCAGCGCCAGCGCGGCCAGCGCCGACATCCACAGACCCTTCCGCGACACGTCCATGCTCACGCCCTCTTCCGATGCCCCTGTCGGGGCAGTCATACCACCTAGAAGACGTGCGCGCTCAGCCAGTCCTCGGCGAAGTAGGCGAGGAACAGCGCGACGAGCAGCCACATGAGCGGATGGACCTCGCGCCCGCGGCCCCTGGCGAGCTTGACGACGGCGAAGGCGAGCACCCCGAGCCCGATCCCCGCGGCGATCGAGAACGTGAGCGGGATGCCCGCGACGATGAGGAACGCCGGCAGGGCGTCGTCGGGCTCGCTCCAGTCGATCTGGGCGACCAGGCGCAGCATCAGGTAGCCCACGAGGACCAGCGCCGGGGCGACCGCCGGGGAGACGAACACGCCCTCGGCGATCTGCACCTGCTGGCCGACCAGGGAGATGATCGGCACGAACAGGATGGCGAGCAGGAACAGGCCGCCGGTGACCAGGTTCGCGAAGCCGGTCCGCGCGCCCTCCGCCACGCCCGCCCCCGACTCGATGTACGTGGTGACGCTCGAGACGCCCATCGCGCCGCCGAACGCCGCCGCGCCGGAGTCGACGAGCAGCACGTTGCGGATCCCCGGGAGGTCGCCCTGCTCGTCGGTCATGTCGCCCACCTCGCCGACCGCAACCGCCGTGCCGATCGTGTCGAAGAAGTCGGTCATGAACAGCGCGAAGATGACGGGGACGAGCGCCCAGGTCAGGGCGTCGGCGAGGTTGGCGGGCGCGATGCCCTCGCCGATCGTCTCGAAGCCCGCCGAGCCGGGCCAGCTCGCGAAGCCGTCCGGCGGCTCGAGCACCCCGAAGACGAGCCCGAGCGCCGTCGAGGCGAGCACCCCGAGGACGATCGAGCCGCGCACGTTGCGCGCCGCCAGCCCGGCGCCGACGAAGATGCCCGCCAGCGCGATGAGCGCCGGGCCGGAGGTCAGGTCGCCGAGCGCTACGCCGGTCGTGGGGTCGTTGACGACGATGCCGCCGTTGCGCAGCCCGACGAACGCGATGAACAGGCCGATGCCCACGCCGATCGCGAGCTTCATCGCGTTCGGCACCGCGTGGACGAGCGCCTCGCGCAGGCCCGCGACGACGAGCACGAGCGCCAGCAGTCCCTCGATGACGACGCACGCCATCCCGACGCCCCAGCCGACCTTCTGGCCGAGGATGATGTCGAAGGCCACGACCGCGTTGATGCCGAGCCCGGACGCCAGCGCGAGCGGGTAGTTGGCCACCACGCCCATGACGATCGTCGCGACCCCCGCGGCCAGGGCCGTCGCCACCGCCACGCCCTCGAACGGGACCCCGGCGGCCGACAGGATCGCGGGGTTGACGAAGAGGATGTAGCTCATCGTCAGGAACGTCGAGAGGCCGCCGAGCGACTCGATGCGCACCGTGGAGCCGCGCTCCGCGATGCGGAAGCGGCGTTCGAGCAGCGACCCCATCGCGCGGAAGGCTAGGGGTCGCGCCAACATCTCCCTCTGACGGTTGCTCGCGGCGCGGCACGGGCGTAGGCTCGCGCCCCGGACGGCGGCATCGACCACAGGGGGGTGAACCGCATGTCCGCAGCAGCGATCGACGAGCGGCGGCTCGAGGCGTTCATGGGCACGATGGTCAACGACATGGGAGCCGCTCTCACCGCGCCTCTCGTCTTGATCGGCGAGCAGCTCGGCCTCTACCGCGCGATGGCCCACGCCGGCCCGGTGACCGCCGGGGACGTGGCCGAGCGCACCGGGGTGCGCGAGCGCTACGTTCGCGAGTGGCTGGCGAACCAGACCGCGAGCGGCTACGTCGAGCACGACCCGCAGACCGACCGGTACGTGCTGCCCGACGAGCACGCGCTCGCGCTGGCCGAGCCCGACAGCCCGTTCTACGTGCTCGGCGGCTACCAGATCATGGCGGCTGTCTGGGCCGACGAGGAGCAGCTCGCCGAGCGGTTCCGACGCGGCGAGGGGATGGGCTGGCACGAGCACGATCGGCGCCTGTTCGAGGGAACCGAGCGCTTCTTCCGCCCCGGCTACGAGGCGCATCTCGTTCCCGACTGGATCGCCGCGTTCGACGGCCTCAGCGAGCGCCTGCAGCAGGGCGGGAGGGTGGCGGACGTCGGCTGCGGCCACGGGGTGTCGACCATCCTGCTCGCGCAGTCGTTCCCGCGGTCGAGCTTCTTCGGCTTCGACTACCACCCGGCGTCGATCGACCGCGCGCGCGAGCTCGCGGCCGAGGCGGGCGTCGACGACCGCGTGACGTTCGACGTGGCGGCGGCCGCCGAGTACCCGGGCGAGGACTACGACCTGGTCTGCCACTTCGACTGCCTCCACGACATGGGCGACCCCGTCGGCGCCGCGCGACACACCCACGAGTCGCTGGTGGACGACGGCTGGTGGATGCTCGTCGAGCCCTACGCGGGCGACACGCTCGAGGAGAACGCCAACCCGGTCGGGCGGATGTACTACGCGGCGTCGACCGTGCTGTGCACGCCGGCGTCGCTGTCGCAGGACGTCGGGCTCGGGCTCGGCGCCCAGGCGGGCGAGCGGCGGCTGCGCGAGGTCGCCGAGGAGGCCGGGTTCCGCCGCTTCCGCCGCGCCACCGAGACGCCGTTCAACCTCATCCTGGAGGGAAGGCCATGAGCACCCCCGAGACCGCGCAGCGGTTCGACCTCGACGCGCTCAGGGAGGCGATCGAGACGCGCGACGCCGCGACCCAGGCGGCGATGTACGCCGAGGACGCCGAGATGGTCGTCATCGACGCCGACCGGCCCCCGAGCACGCCGCAGCGCCTGGAGGGGCGCGCGGCGATCCAGGCGCTGCTGGAGGACGTCTGCGCCCGTGACCTGACCCACACCGTCGAGCGGGCGCTGCGCTCCGGCGACCTCGCCGCGGTCACGGTCGCCTGCCGCTACGGGGACGGCACGCGGGTGCAGGCGAGCTCGACGCTGGACCTGCGCGACGGGCGCATCGTCCGGTGCGAGACCGTGCAGGCCTGGGACCCGCCGGCGGAGAGCTAGGGGCCTCCCCCGTCGCGGGGGGGGGGCGGGGGGGGCCCCCCCCCGAGCCGGGGGGGGGCGGCCCGCAGCGGCCCCCGCCGGGCGGGGCGGGCCGGCGCGGTCCGCGTCGCGCGCGCGGCGGACATCAGCGCGGCGGGCGCCGCCCCGCGGCGGGAGCTGATCGGCGCCATCCACCCGACGCGGCTGGGGGCCGAGGTGCGCCGCCCCCGCGACGGGGGAGGCCCCTA
>JANJUA010000058.1 GCA_024710825.1 Solirubrobacteraceae bacterium | reverse complement strand
GCCCCCGAGCCGGAGGGCCCGCCGCCCGCGGCGCCGCCGCGGCGCGCTCCGATCCCGCCGCGCGGCCGCGCGCGCCTCCAGGACGCCCCGAAGGCGCCCTGGAGCCCGTTCCCGCTCGTCGAGCTCACGATCCTCTTGGGGATCGTCCTCCTGGTGCTCGGCTTCTTCGGCATCGCCGACCGCCGTGGCCTGTTCCTCGGCTGCGGCGTCGCGCTCGTGGCGATCGCCTCGCTGGAGCTGTCGATCCGCGAGCACTTCGCCGGCTACCGCTCGCACTCGACGCTGCTGGCCGGCGTGGCGGCCGCAGTCGCGCTCGTGCCGCTGTACCTGCTCGACCTCCGGCCGCGGCTGATCCTGCTCGGAGTGGCCGTCGTCGTGTTCGCGATCGCCTTCGCACTCCTGCGCTCCGCGTTCCGCCGTCGGACCGGGGGCATAGGCTTCCGGGCGTGACCACCGAGCAGCAGGGGGCCGACGAGCCGCAGCGGATGCGGATCACCGGCCTGCACCACGTGACCGTCATCGTCCGCGACCTCGACGCCACCACCGCCTTCTACCGCGACCTGCTGGGGCTGGCCCTCGTCGAGCAGGGCGTCAACGAGGACGATCCGGACGCCCGCCACTTCTGGTTCGGCGACGCCGAGGGGCGCGCGGGCTCGCTCGTGAGCTTCCTCGAGTACCCGAGCATGGCGCCCGGGACGGTGGGCGTCGGCGCGACGCATCACCTGGCGCTGGCCATCGACTCCGCGGAGGAGCTCGATGCCTGGCGCGACTACCTGCGCGGCCAGGACGTGCAGACCACGGAGGTCTTCGATCGAGGCCGCTTCCGGTCGCTCTACCTTCGCGACCCGGACGGGCACATCCTCGAGCTCGCCACGCGCGTCTGACGCGCGGCGAGCTCGAGCACGTCCCTCAGGCCACGACCGCCATCGTGCGGTCGCGTATCACGCGGCCGCTCGTCTCGGGGGCGAGCTGGGCCGCCACCGCCTGACGCTGGCGTTCCGTGAGTGACCCGATGGTCTTGTTCTCCGAGAGCGGGATCTGGGCCAGAAAGCGCCGGCAGCGGGTCCGCCCCCAGCGCCGCTGGCTCATCAGCAGGTCGGCGATCGCCATGCTCTCGGCTTCCCACGGCGTATCGAGCACCACCTCCGCCGCCGTCAGCTCGCCGTCGGCCACCTGCCGCTTCAGACCAGCGCGGGCCAGCCGGACCTCGTTCGCGCGCTGCAGTGCCTGCAGATGCTGCGGTCCAGGGGCCGTCGTCGCTGACGCGATCATGCGTTCCTCCTGCCGTCGGGCCCGTAGGCCTCCAGGCGTCGTCGTGTGCGTGGCGCAGCCCGTCGGCGCGCATGGGAACAGCCCCCTCCGGGCGATCCTCCAAGGCCAAACCGGGTCGTCCGGCCCTCACCTCCGACCCGTCGCTCCATCCCCATGCACCCTGTGGGCGCTCGACCAACCTATGCGTGGGCCCGCGGGATGGTCAACCGCCAACCGGGAGGAACATGCGCTCCGAGCGCACTTTTCCTCCCAGCCTCAACGAGTGGTCGAGGGAGCGGGAAGCGGTCCGTGCTCGGCCTCGAACCCCTGCTTGACGGAGGCGAACGCATCCAGCGCCCGGTCGAGGGAGCGACGGTCGTGCGTGGCCATCACCGAGGTCCGCAGCAGCGCGCCGCCCGGCGGCACCGCCGGGTGGATCGCGACGTTGACGAACACGCCCGCGTCGTACAGCGCGCGCCACAGCAGCGCCGCCTTCCAGTCGTCCTCGACGAGCACCGGAACCACCGGCGTGACGATCTCGTGCTCGATCGTCTTGAAGCCCCGCTCGCGCAGCCCGTCGCGCAGGTAGCGGGCGTTGTCGAGCACCCGCGCGAACAGCTCGGCGCCCTCCTCGCTGCGCACGATTCGCAGCGCCGCCAACGCGGCGCCGATCGCGGCGGGCACGCCGGCGGCCGTGAAGATGTAGGCGCGGCTCGAGATCCGCACGAACTCGACCACCTCCCGCGAGCCGGCGACGAAGCCGCCGCAGCTCGCCAGCGACTTCGAGAACGTCCCCATCCGCAGATCGACGCGATCCTCGACGCCGAGCAGCTCGCTCGCGCCCGCGCCGCGCGCCCCCAGGACCCCGGCGCCGTGCGCCTCGTCGACCATCAGGCGCGCGCCGAAGCGCTCGCACAGGTCGCAGATCTCCGGCAGCGGGGCGACGTCGCCCTCCATCGAGTAGACGCCGTCGACGACCACGAGCACGCCGCCGCCGTCGCCCTGGGCGCGCTCGAGCTGCTTGGCCAGCTTGTCGAGGCGGTTGTGGCGGAACGGGCGCATCTTCGCCCGCGACTGGAGGACCCCGTCGATGATCGAGGCGTGGTCGCCCGAGTCGACGACCACGGTGTCGGAGGCCTCGAGGATCGTGCCGATCGTGCCCAGGTTCGCCTGGTGGCCGGTCGTGAACACGATCGCGTCCTCGGTGCCCATCCACTCGGCGAGCTCGCGCTCGAGCTCGACGTGGAGGCTGGTGGTGCCGTTGAGGAAGCGCGAGCCGGTCAGGCCCGTGCCGTAGGCATCGAGCGCGTCGCGGGCGCCCTGGACGACCCTCGGGTCGCCGGTGAGGCCCAGGTAGTTGTTGGAGCCGAGCATGACGCGCTCGACGCCCTCCATCTCGGTGATCGGTCCGGCGGGACCGGTCAGCTCGCGGAAGTAGGGCAGCAGGTCGGCCTCGCGGGCGGCGCGCAGTTGCTCGGCGCGCTCATGTCCGCGGACCTTGGCGAAGACGTCTACGGTGGTGGGCAATATGAGCCTTGAGATCCGGGCGGTGGCATCGCACCGCGAGCTGCGGGAGTTCATCGAGCTCCCGTACCGGCTGCACTCTACCTCTCCGCAGTGGGTGCCCCCGCTGCGCCTCGAGCGCCGCTTCTTCCTCTCCCGCAAGCACAACGCGTTCTTTCGCCACGGCGACGCGCGCTACTTCCTGGCCTGGCGGGACGGGCGGGTGGTCGGTCGGGTTTCCGCGCAGATCGACCACGCCTACAACGCCTACCACGGCGACGCGACCGGGATGTTCGGCTTCCTCGAGCTGGAGGACGACCCGGAGGCGCTCCACGGACTGCTCGAAGCCGCCGCCGGGTGGCTGCGGAGCCGCGGTCGCGACCGGATGATCGGCCCGATGGACTTCACCATGAACGACGAGAGCGGCGTGCTCGTCGAGGGCTTCGAGCGCGAGCCGATGATCAAGCAGCCGTGGCAGCCCCCGTACTACCAGCGGCTGCTGGAGGCCGAGGGACTCGAGAAGGCGGTCGACCTCCTCATGTGGGAGCTCCACATCTCCGACCGCACGAAGATCCGGCCGATCCTCTTCCGCCTGGCCGAGGAGACGCAGTCCAAGCACGGCGTGACGCTGCGCAAGATGACGCGCCGCTCGCTGCGCGCGGACCTCGATCGCTTCGCCGACGTGTACAACAGCGCCTGGGCCGAGAACTGGGGGTTCGCGCCGTACTCCAAGGAGGACCTCGACTTCCTCGCCCAGGAGATGCAGCTGACCTTCGACGGCGACTGGCTCATGGTCTCCGAGAAGGACGGCGAGACGGTCGCGGTCGCCATGACCTTCCCGGACATCAACCAGGTGCTCAAGCGCATGAACGGGCGGCTGCTGCCGTTCGGCTGGTGGCATTACCTGCGGCGCCGGGCGATCATGGATCGCGTCCGCGTCGGGTTCCTGGGCGTAAAGCCCGAGCTCCAGCACACCGGCGTCGCGGCCCAGATGTACATCGAGCACTTCGCGGTCGCCGATCGCACGCACCGCAAGTGGGGCGAGATGGGCTGGATCCTCGAGACCAACCGGGCGATGAACCGGGGGATGGAGGCGATGGGCGGGCGGGTCGTCAAGCGCTTCCGCATCTACGAGCGGACGATCTGACGCGCGGGCGCTCGCCGGCGCATGGGCGCCGGGCGGTGGGCGCCGGAGGGCTTGCTAGGGTCGCTGACCGATGGCCGACCTGGAGCTGGACGAGCGCGAAGAGGTGGTCGACGGCGTCGTGGTGCGCGACGCGGCGCCGCTGGAGCGCTTCACGGGCGCGCCGATGGGGGTGCAGGCCGTCGCGGTGGCCGGCGCGAGCTTCGTGGCCGGCGCAACGGCGATCGTGCTCGCCAAGGGCGCCGTCCGGCGCCGCGCGCGCCGGGGCTCGTCCCTGCGTGTCGGCGGCCGCCGCCGGGGCACGCGCGTCGACGTGGTGAGCACGCGGAGCTTCCTGGTCGACGTCCACCTGCTGGCGCGGCGCTGACGGCGTCGGGCAGGCCGGGTCCCGGCGCGGTGGGGAGGAAGGTGACGGCGCGGGCCGGATCGAACGCCTCCCCGGCGGAGGTCGGCGGCGTCGAGATCCGCCTCGAGGTGCGGCCGCGGTGGCCGCTGCGGCTGCCGCGCCACGGCGGCGCCGACGGGGTGCTGCGGTGCCGCGGCGGCGTGCTCGAGCGCCTGCTGCACGTCGAGGGCCGCCCGGCCGTCGTCCGCGTCGCCCAGCCGGCGCGTGACCGGGTGCTCTTCGGCGCCACCGCGCAGCACCGCGACGTGGCCGAGCACGCGATCGCCCGGATGCGCTTCGCGCTCGGCGTCGACGACGACCTGCGCCCGTTCTACGAGCGCTTCCGCTTCGACCCGCTGATCGGCCGGGCGGTGCGCGCCAACCCGACGCTGCGCGTCGGTCGCCGGCCCGAGCCGTTCGAGGCGCTCGCCTGGGCGATCTGCGAGCAGCTCATCGAGTTCCGGCGGGCGGCGGAGATCGAGCGCCGCATCGTGCGTCACGCCGGGCCTCGCTGCGCCCGCACGGGCCTGCGCGACGTGCCCGACGCCACCGCGGGGGCGGCGCTGGCCCCGGCCCGCCTCGAGTCCTTCGACCTGACCCCCACGCGGGCGCTCGCCCTGCACCGGGCGGCGCGGGAGGTGGCGGGCGGCCGCGTCGACCTCCACGACCCCGACCATGAGCGCGGCTGGGCGCGCCTGCGGGCCATCCGCGGCATCGGCTCGTGGACCGTGGAGCTCCTGGCGCTCCACGGTCAGGGCCGCCACGACCAGCTTCCGGCCGGCGACCTGGCCTTCCGCAAGCTCGTCGCGCGTCTGCGCGGCGCGGGACACCCGTCCGCGCGGGTGGAGGAGGAAGAGGTGCGCGCGTTCTTCGCGCCGTACGGCGCGTGGGCGGGCCTCGCGGGCGCCCACGCGCTCGCGCTCGGCGGGCGCGGCCTCGCGGCGGCGTTGGCGGCGTAGGTCGCCGACGCGGGCGGCGTCCTCAGCTCGGCCCCTCGTCCTGCTCGATCCCGACGCCGGGGAGGAACTCGTTCGTCAGCGCCAGCGGAGACGGCGCGGACTCCAGCAGGCCGTTCTCGTGCATCCAGCCGCCGTAGCTGCCCCAGCCGGCGATGTCCTGCCAGCCGAACGGCCGCGCCTCGTCGGCGGGGAAGAACGCGGGCAGCGTCCGCTCCACCTGCGCGAGCGTGTCGGCCCGGTCGAGGTCCGGGTTGGCCTCCAGCAGCGCGTCCACCCCGGACGCGGGATCGTCGCGCAGCTCCTCGTGCCCCTCGGCCAACGCGCGCAGGAACGCCCGCAGCAGCGGGCCGCGCTCCTTGGCGTCCTGCTCCCGCGCCACCAGGACGAGCTCGTCGTACTCCGGCACGCCCGCCTCGTCGACGGGGATGATGAGCGGGTCGCGCTTGGCGCGCTCCAGCTCGACGCCCTCGACGTTCCAGAACGCGCCGAGCGTCGCGTCGGCCCGGCCCGAGAGCAGCGCCGGAACGAGGTTGAAGCCGACGTTGACCTCCTTGACCGACCCCGGATCGACGCCCGCCTCGCGCAGGATCGTCTCCAGGTAGGCGCTCTGGTACGGGATCCCGGCGGTGCCGACGGTCTTGCCCTCGAGGTCGCGGACGTCGCGGACCTTCGACTTCGGCAGCGCCATGATCGACGTCAGCGGCCGGGAGACGAGCGCCCCGATCGAGACCACCCGCATGCCCTTGTCGCGGGCGAGCAGCAGCTCGGGCTGGTAGGAGATCGCGACGTCCGCCTTCCCCGCCGCCAGCAGCTTCAGCGGCGCCGCCGGATCCGACGGCGTCTGCAGCTCGACCTCGAGCCCCGCGCGCTCGAACGCGCCGCCCGCCTGCGCCCGGTAGATCCCGGCGTGGTCGGCGTTGGGGTAGTAGTCGAGCATCAGCCGTACCTGCTCGACTGCGGACGGGCCGGTGGTCTCCTCCTTCTCCCCGCAGGCGGCGAGCGGCAAGGCGGTCGCGAGGGCGAGCAGGGACAGGGCGATGCGACGGGTCACGGACGTCCTTCCGTTCGGGTCCAGGGGAGCAGGCGGCGCTGGGCGACGTCCAGCGCGTAGAAGAGCAAGACGGCGAAGGCGGCGAGCACGACGACCGCGGCCCATGCGCGCGCCGTCTCGAGCTGCGGCACGGACTGCAGGATGAGATGGCCGAGGCCCTCGCTGGAGCCGGCGTACTCGGCGAAGACCGCCCCGATCACCGCGACGGCGACGGCGATCTTCGCGCCGCTGAGCGCGGCGGGCAGCGCGGCGGGCGCCTCGGCGAAGCGGAAGGCGCTCCAGCGGGTCGCGTCCAGGGTGCGCAGCAGCTTCAGCGTGTCGCGGTCCGTGCGCCCGAGCGCGTCGAGCGTCGTGACGGCCACGGGGAAGAAGCAGATGAGCGCGATGATCGCGACCTTCGGGGCCATGCCGAAGCCGAGCCAGACGACGAGCAGCGGCGCCACGATGACGATCGGTATCGCCTGGGAGCCGATGAGCAGGGGGTAGGTCGCCCGGCGCAGGGGCAGCCAGAAGTGCAGCGCCACCGCGCACGCGAACCCCAGCAGCAGCGCGGCGCCGATCCCGAGCGCCACCTCGGAGGCGGTCACGAGGAAGTTGTTCCACAGCAGCCCGCGGTCCTCGACGAGCGCCGTGGCGATCTCGCTCGGGGCCGGCAGGATCAGGCGGTCGACGCCGCCGAGCTCCGCGTAGAGCTGCCACGCGCCGAGCAGGGCGAGGACGACGAGCAGCGCGATCACAGCGCAACCCTCCGCAGGGTCGCGACGGCGGTGTGTGACGACCCGCGGGGTCTCACGACGCAAGCCCCCGCAAGGTCGTGGCGGCGGTCGGCGATGACCGGCGGGGCCTCACGAGCCGAGCGCCTCCAGCGCGCGCTCGCGGAGCGCGACGAACGCGCGGTCGGTGACGCTGCGGGGGCGGGGGAGGGGCACCGGCAGCTCGGCGACGACCCGCCCCGGGCGCGGCGACAGCACCGCGACGCGGTCGGCGAGCACGACCGCCTCCTCGACGTCGTGGGTGACGAGCAGCACCGTGCGCGGCTCGCGGCCCAGCGCGTCGGCCAGCCAGCGCTGCATGTCGGCGCGCGAGAGCGCGTCGAGCGCGGCGAACGGCTCGTCGAGGCACAGGACCGGCTTGCCCGCCAGCAGCGTGCGCAGGAAGGCGACCCGCTGGCGCATCCCGCCCGACAGCTCGCTCGGCCGCGCGCCCTCGAACCCGGCGAGCCCCAGCTCGGCGAAGACCGGGGCCGCCGCGGCCCGCGCGTCCGCCTTGGAGACGCCCCGCACCCGCAGCGGCAGCGCCGCGTTGTCGAGCGCGCTCGCCCACGGCAGAAGCAGGTCGCGCTGGGGCATGAGCGCGGCCGGCCCCGCCTCCACCACGCCATCGTCGGGCTCGGAGAGACCGCAGACGAGCTCCAGCAGCGTCGACTTGCCGCACCCGCTCGGGCCGACGACGGCCACCACCTCGCCGGGAGCGACCGACAGGCTCAGGGCCTCGACGGCAGTGACGTCCCCGAAGCGGCGGGTGGCCGACTCAACGCGCACACCTCGGGCGCCGGGCGGGTGCGGCCGACGGGCGGCCGGTGTCTCAGTCTGGAACGGCATGCCTTCCTTCGCGGGGATTGCCCCACAGGTTCGAAGGGTCAGCGCTGGTGCGAAGCGCTATCTCAGCCGGCCGTTCCCGCCAGCCCCCCTGGCTCTGGTGACGACAGCGTACCGATCGCGCGGCGACGGCGGCGTGCTACTCGTAGACGACGACGTCGGGCGGCGGGCGCAGGCGCAGCACCTGCCGGGGCGTGAGCAGGTCCGTGTCCTCCTCGAAGAAGAGCTTGAAGCCGTCGAACAGCGCGTCGCGGCCGCTGGCGAGCTCGTGGTACTTCGCCCGCTTGACGGCCCGGCCGCCGAACCCGTCGATGTTGACGGCGATCGCCAGGCCGTCGCGCTGCTTGAGCCGCTGCTCGTCGGAGATCATCCCCGGCGTGAAGCGGTGCAGGAGCAGCAGCTTCTGCGGCAGGTCGCCCTCGCGGACGATCTCGTCCAGCCAGTAGGAGACCGCGTTGACCTCCTGCGCGCTCACGCTCCCGATCACCTGGCCGGGGACCTCGTGCGGCCCGACGCGCCATTCGGGGTCGAGCGCCAGCGAGACGTCGGGCTGCTCGAGCCAGCGGCGCAGCGGCCGGGCCTCCTGGAGGAAGTCGGCGCGGCCGGGCTGGACGTCGAGGATCAGCAGCGCGCCGATCCTGCGGGCGGCCCGCAGGTAGCGCCGGATCACGCCGTCGGGCTGGCGGGTCCGATACTGCCCGTCC
>JANJUA010000057.1 GCA_024710825.1 Solirubrobacteraceae bacterium | reverse complement strand
GGCCCGCCGGCTCGCCTGGCGCGCGCCCGGGCCGGATCGCATCGTCGTCGCGGACCTCGCCGACATCGGGGCGCCGCCCCGCGTCGTCGCGACCGCCTCGGGCGCCGGCAGCCTGAGCCGCCCCAGCCTGGACGGCGACCGCCTCGTATGGGCCGCTGCCACGACCCGCGCCAGCACGATCCTCTCGCTCGACCTCGCCACCCCGGACGCGGTGCCCGTCACGCTGCGCGACGGCCGCCGCGGCGAGTTGCTCGCCGAGCCCACGGTGCGCGGCGACCGTCTCCTCTACGTCCGTCTGACGAACCTCCGTCAGCAGCTCGTGCTCGGCCGCGCCGAGCCGGGCGCGGCAGGTCGCACGCTGCTGCGGCTCCGCGGCGTCGGCGGCCGGGACGGGGGCCGCGGCCACGGCCGCACCGGTCAGGGGCGGCGACCCGAGGACCGCAACGGCCGCATCCGCCCGGCCCGCCGCACGCTCCACGCGACCGCGCTCGACGACGCGTTCGCCTACGTCACCCGCGTGCCCCGCCGCGGCGGGCGGGCCGACATCGTGCGCGTCCCCCGGTGATCGCGCCACGGCGGGGCGAGTGCGCCGGCGTCGTGGGGCGTCCGCGGTCCCCGGCCGCGGCGGGTGAGCGGACGTCGCGGTGAGGAACCCGCTCGTCCGCGGCGAAGACCGTCGCGTGGAAGCCTGGGTGTACCTGCTGCGCTGCCGGGACGGCACGCTCTACTGCGGCTGGACGAACGATCTCGACCGCAGGCTCGCCGCGCACGCCGCCGGGCGCGGCGCCCGCTACACCGCGAGCCGGCGCCCCGTCGTGCTGGCCGCCGCGCTGCCGATGCCCGACCGCTCGGCCGCGATGCGCGAGGAGGCCCGCATCAAGCGCCTGCCGCGCGCGGCGAAGCTCGCCCTCGCGGCAGCGCACCCGCCCGCCTTCGTCTGAACTTTAGGTTCGTGGCTAGCGTCGCAGCGTGCCTTCTTCCTCCAGGGAAGGCATGGAGCGCTTCCGAGGGTCTCGCCGGATGGCGAGGCCCTCGGAAGTTCGCACGCGTGCGCCGCCGGCGACCGGCAGCGCGCAGGGTCCGGAAACGGTAGCGTTCATCGATATGGAGGAGTCGGTCGTCGCCTCCGTCGTCCTCCCGGTCGCCCTGGCGCTGATCATGGTCACGCTCGGGCTGTCGCTGACGACCGGGGACTTCCGCCGCGTGGCGCGCATGCCGCGAGGCGTCGGCGTGGGCCTCGCCAACCTGCTCGTCATCTCTCCGCTGCTGGCGTTCTCCATCGCCGAGCTGTTCGCCCTGCCGCCGGAGCTGGCCGTCGGGCTCGTGCTGCTCGGCGCGTCGCCCGGGGGCACGATGGCGAACTTCCTCACGCACCTCGCCCGCGGCGACACGGCGCTCAGCGTCACGATGACGGCGATCTCGAGCCTCGCCGCCGTCGTCACCGTGCCGCTGTTCCTGGGCCTGGGCAGCGAGCGCTTCGGCGTCACGGGCGCCGAGGATCCCGGCATGCTCGGCGTCGTCGTCCGCGTCTTCGTCATCACGATCGTGCCGCTGGCGGCCGGGATGGCCCTGCGCCGCCGCTGGCCCCCGGGCGGCCGCGAGGACGTCTACGCCGCCGCCAGGCGCGTCGCCATGGCCACGTTCGTCGCGGTGGTCGCCGGC
Organism: Solirubrobacteraceae bacterium; assembly: GCA_024710825.1. Taxonomy (GTDB): domain Bacteria; phylum Actinomycetota; class Thermoleophilia; order Solirubrobacterales; family Solirubrobacteraceae; genus Capillimicrobium. The sequence continues at coordinate 3,801 of JANJUA010000057.1, read as the reverse complement.
GCGGTGGCCGCCGAGCACGACACGGTCCTCGAGCACGTCTCCGACCTCGCCGGCGCCGTGCTGACGCTGAACCTCGCCGCGATGACGATCTCCTTCGCGCTGGCGAAGCTCGCGCGCCTCGACGACCCGCAGGCCACCGCGATCGCCATCGAGCTCGGCGTGCACAACTCGACCCTGGCGATCGCCGTCGGCGCGAGCATCGCGGCGGTCTTCACGATCCCCGCCGCCGTCTACAGCGCGTTCATGTTCGCCACCGGCGGGCTCTTCGCCTACGCGATGGCCCGCCGCAACCCGGTCAGGCCGCCGGAACCTGCCGCAGCGTCGCGTCCCGGTCCGAGCCCTTGATGATGTCGTCGCCCGCCTTGCCCTCCGGCAGGAAGCCCGACTTCATGCCGAAGTAGACCGCCTGCGGGTGGTGGGCGACGATCGCCACCGTCGACTGCTCCGGCTCCAGCGCGTGGCCGCCGGACAGCCGCAGGCCGATCGACGGCGCGTCCATGATCCGGAAGAACTTCTCCAGCTCGGACTGCTCGGGGCACGCGGGATAGCCCCACGACCAGCGCCGGCCCTGGTCGGACTCGATGCCGAGGTCGTCGCGGATCCGCGCGTGCAGCCACTCCGCCATGCCCTCGGCGGTCTGCACGCCGAGGCCGTGGGTGAAGAGCTGCTCGGCGAACTCGCCCTCGCGCTCTAGCCTCGCCATCAGCTCGGTCACCTCGTCCCCGGCGGTGACCGCCTGGAACGCGACGACGTCCAGCTCGGACGAGCTCCTCGGCCGGTAGAAGTCGGCGAGGCAGATCCGGGAGTGCTTCGGCTGGCGCGGGAAGACGAAGCGCTCCAGCTCGGTCTCGCGATCGTCCGGGTCGAGCACGACGAGCTCGTTGCCCTCGCTGAAGCACGGGAAGTAGCCGAGCTTGGCCCGCGGATGCAGGTAGTCCTGCTCGGCCCACATGCGCTCGAGCCGCGGCTGGAAGTCCTCGCCGACGAGCTTGCGCCACTCCTCGCCCTTCACGCCGCGCCCGCCCCAGTGGAGCTTGAACAGCACGTGCGTGTCGAGATGCGGGAACACCTCGTCCAGGTCGACGGCGATCTCGCGCACGCCCCAGAACGGCGGCTCCGGCACGGGGTTCGTGACGCTCGCCTCCGAGCGGACGCTGGCGTCGTCGGTCGGCAGCTCCTCCGGCTCCGGTCCCTTCGCGCGCAGCTTGTGCGCCATCGCGCGGGTGTCGGCGACGAGCTGCTCGCGCGCCTCCGGATCGATTATCCGGTCCATCTTGGCGAGGCCCTCGAAGGCGTCCTTGCAGTAGAAGACGCCCGGCTCGTAGACCTCGTCGGACTCGCGGCCCTTCGGGTACAGCGCCCGCGAGCCGAAGTCGCGGTTGATCGCCGCCCCGCCGATGAGCACCGGGAAGGGCAGCTTGCGCTCGTGCAGCTCCTGGATCGCCAGCGGCATCTGCTTCGACGTGGAGACGAGCAGGGCGGAGAGCCCGATCGCGGTCGCGTCGTGCTCCTGCGCGGCGTCGAGGATCGTGCCGATCGGAACCTGCTTGCCGAGGTCGACGACGGTGTAGCCGTTGTTGGTGAGGATCGTGTTGACCAGCGACTTGCCGATGTCGTGCACGTCGCCGAACACAGTGGCCAGGACGATCGTGCCCTTCGTGTAGCCCTCGATCTTGTCGAGGTAGTTCTCCAGCCGCGCGACGGCGCGCTTCATCACCTCGGCGCTCTGGAGCACGAACGGCAGGATGAGCTCGCCGGCGCCGAACTTGTCGCCGACCTCCTTCATCGCCGGCAGCAGCACGTCGTTGAGCGTCGGGACGGCGCCGATCTTCTCGACGGATGCGTCGATCCAGTCCTCCACGCCGTCCTTCTTGCGGCGCAGGATGTGGAAGTGCAGGGCCTCCTCGGGCTCCATGCCCGCCGTCGGGTCCGCCTTCTCCGCCTCGGCCTCCTCGCCCTGGGACTCGAAGTGCCCGATGAAGCGCTCGAGCGCGTCCTCACGGCGGTTGAACACCAGGTCGTCGGCGTAGGCACGGTCCTCGTCGCCGATCTCCCCGTACGGGGTGATGTGGTTCGGGTTGACCATCGCCAGGTCGAGCCCGGCCTCGACGCAGTGGTGCAGGAAGACCGAGTTCAGCACCGCGCGGGCGCGGGGCGAGACGCCGAAGGAGACGTTCGACACGCCGAGTGACGTCTTGACGCCGGGCAGCGCCGCCTTGACGGCGCGGATGCCCTCGATGGTGGCGACCGCGGACGGGCGCCACTCCTCGTCGCCGGTCGTGAGCGTGAACGTGAGCACGTCGAAGATCAGCAGCTCCGGGTCGAGCCCGTGCTCCTCGCAGGCGATCTGGTGGATGCGCTGGGCGATCTCGACCTTGCGCTCGGGGGTCTTCGCCATGCCGACCTCGTCGATGGTCAGCGCGATCAGCGCGGCGCCGTGCTGGATGGCGAGCGGGATGACGGTGTCGGCCTTGGCGCGGCCGGCCTCGAGGTTGATCGAGTTGACGATCGCGCGACCGGGGATCTGGTCGAGCGTCCTGGCGATCACCTCCGGCTCGGTGGAGTCGACCTGGAGCGGCGTGGGCTGCGACAGCGAGACGCGCTTGGCGACCTCCGCCATCTGCACGTCCTCGTCGGAGCGCTCGGTGAGCGCGACGCAGAGATCGAGGATGTGCGCGCCGCCCTCGACCTGGTCCTCGGCCACCTGCACGAGGCCGTCGTAGTCGTTGGCGAGCAGCAGCTCCTTGGCCTTGCGCGATCCCTGCGAGTTGACGCGTTCGCCGACGAGCGTCGGCGCGGGCTCCTGCGCCAGAGGCGTCGCCGCGATCATGCTCGACATGCGCGGCGGCCGCGGCGCGGGGCGCGGGGAGATGGCGTGGTCGCGGCAGCGCTCGGCGATCGCGCGGATGTGGTCGGGCGTCGTGCCGCAGCAGCCGCCGACGATCGACACGCCGTAGCGCTCGACGAAGTCGCCGAGCGTGGCGGCCAGGGGGGCCGGCTCCTCGGGGAAGATCGTCTCGCCGTCAGGCCCCTGGAGCGGCAGCCCGGCGTTGGGGATGCACGAGACGGGCAGCGGCGAGTGCTCGCCGAGGAAGCGGATCGCGTCGCGCATGTCCTCGGGGCCGGTGGAGCAGTTCAGGCCGATCGTGTCGACCTTCAGCGCCTCGAGCGTGGTGAGGACCGCGTCGATGTCGGTGCCCAGCAGCATCTTGCCGCCGTTGGGAAGCAGCGAGACGGAGACCTGGATCGGGACGCTGCGGCCGACGGACGCGAACGCCTCGCGGGCGCCGAAGATCGCCGCCTTGGCCTCGAGGATGTCCTGCACCGTCTCGATGACGATCAGGTCGACGCCGCCGGTCAGCAGCCCGCGCGCCTGCTCCTCGAATACCTCGACGAGCCGGCGGAACGGCATGTTGCCCAGCGTCGGGTCGTCGGACGCGGGGAGGAAGCCGGTGGGCCCGATCGAGCCGGCGACGAAGCGCTCCTCACCGACCGCCTGGCGGGCGATCTCGGCGGCGCGCCGGTTGATCTCGAGCGTGTGGTCGGCCAGTCCCCACTCGTCGAGCTTCAGGCGGCTGGCCTGGAAGGTGTCGGTCTGGACGACGTCGGCGCCCGCCTCGGCGAACGACTCGTGCACGCCGACGATGACGTCGGGCCGGTGCAGGACCAGCGCCTCGTGGCACTTGCCCGGCAGCCCGCCGTAGTCCTCGGAGGTGAGGTCGAACTGCTCGAGGGTGGCGCCCATGCCGCCGTCGAAGACGACGACGCGCTCACGGATGGTCTTCGCATAGTCCCGCATCG
>JANJUA010000030.1 GCA_024710825.1 Solirubrobacteraceae bacterium | reverse complement strand
GGACGGGCCGCCGCCGGAGCAGCAGCCGACGCCGCTGGACGCCGCGCGCGTGCTCGTCGTCGACGACAACGAGGTCAACCGGACGCTCGCGACCCTGCAGCTCGCGCGCCTCGGCGTCGCCGCGGACGCCGTGGGCTCGGGGGAGGAGGCGATCGAGGCGGTGCGCGCCGAGCGCTACGACGCCGTCCTCATGGACGTGCGGATGCCGGGGATGGACGGGTTGCAGGCTACGAGGCGGATCCGGGCGCTGCGCGACCGCGCCCGGGCGGGATTGCCCATCATCGCGATGACCGCCGACGTCCAGCCCTACGAGCGCGATCTCTGCCTCGGCGCCGGGATGGACGACCACCTCGGCAAGCCGCTCGCCCTGGAGGACGTCAGAAGGACCCTCGCGGCGTGGCTGTCGCCGACGCGCGCCGACGGCGCCGCTGCCGCGGCGCGCGCCTCTGCTCCGGATGCGGCGTTCGGCGAGCTCGGCGGGTGCGCCGGCGTGCTCGACGCGCTGGCGGCCGACGTCGGCTCGGCGGATGCCGTCGTGAGCTTGATAGAGCTGTGGCTGGGCGAGCTGCCGGACCGCTGCGCGGAGCTGCGCCGCGCCGCGGCCGCCGAGGACTGGCCGGCCGTACGCGAGGTCGCCCACGTGCTGAAGTCGACGAGCGGCCTGTTCGGCGGCTCCTCCGCCGGGCTCGCCGCCGGGCTCGAGGCCGCCGCGCGACGCGCCGACCCCGACGGCGTCGAGGTGCGGGTCGCCGCTCTGCTCAGCGCGCTCGAGGACGATGCCGCCGCGTTGTCGCGCTGGCGCTTGAGCCAACCTTGACCCAACCCGACGAAGCCTTGACCGGCCCCGTAGCCGGGCCTGACCCGGTCCGCGTACGTTGCCGGACATGAGAAGCGATCGGCTGCGCGTCATCCTCGCCGACGCGGATCCCCTTGCCTGCCGTGCCATCCGGCAGGGATTCGACCACGCCTGCGAGTTCCTCGTCGTCGCCGAGACGGCGGACGGCGTCGAAGCCTGCGAGCTGGCCGTTCACTACCGCCCCGAGATGGTCCTGATGTCCGGCAACCTCCTCGGCCTCGACGGCGTCGCGGCGTGCGGCCGGATCCTCGCCAAGGCGCCCGACGTGCGGGTCCTCCTGCTCGCGTCGGAGTCCGATCCCGCCCGCGAGCTCGTGGGCCTGCGCGCTGGCGCCTGGGGGATGGTGGCCAAGGAGGTCGGCGTCGACGCGCTCGTGGACGCCGCGCGCGGCGTGTGCGCCGGCCGGATGGCGGTCTCGCCCGAGGCCACGCGCCGGCTCGTGGAGCGGCTGCGTCTCGAGCCCGAGGGCGGGGTCGGCATGCGCCCGGTGCGCAGCCGGCTGACCCCGCGCGAGTGGGAGGTGCTCGACTTCCTCGCCCAGGGGCTCTCGACGCGCGACATCTCCGAGCAGCTCTTCCTGACGCAGGACACCGTCCAGAGCCACATCAAGAACATCCTGCGCAAGCTCGGGGTGCACTCGCGCGCGGAGGCGATCGCCCGCATCCCCGAGCTGCGCTCGCCGCTCACGCTCGTCGCCTAGCCCGAGCGGCCTCTCCCGCAGACCCGGAAGGCGCCGCGGACCCTGCGCTCGACGCCGCTGTGGCCGGTGAAGGCCGCGTCGCCGCGCGCCCGCTCGCCGCAGCGCAGCCGCCGGTTGTTGACCAGGATGCCGTGCTCGCCCCCGGCGAGCCGCAGCTCGAAGCGCGACAGTGGCACGTCGGGGATCCCCTCGAACGTGTTCTGCACGCGGCCCTTGCCGGTCAGCGCCGTCTTGCCCGTCAGCGACAGGCTCAGCAGGCCCGAGAGCTCCACGCGCAGCTCCGGCAGCCCGCCTGACGCCGGCGAGACGAGGCGCACCGGTCCGGTCAGCGCCAGCGGCAGCAGCGGGGTGACGGCGGTGGCCCGGCCGACGACGTTGCGCCCGCCGCAGTCGTGGCCCTCCAGGCAGGTCGCCGCCGCGAGCTGCTCGATCGCGACCGCGACCTCCTCGGGCAGCGTTACGGTCACCGCGCGCGTCGAGATCTGGCCGGCGCCCTGGCTGACCACGGCCGTCACGCGCGGATGCGCGCCGCGCGCGAGCCGTCCCTTGCGGCCGATCGTCCCGCGCAGCCGCGGTCGGAACGCCACGTCGTCGCAGCCGGTGGCCCGGTAAGGGGCCGTCGCCCGCGCCGTCGCGCCGAGCGACGAGACGAAGCGCGCCGTGAGCTCCTGGAGAGCGCAGCTCGTCGCGTTGCGCATGAACCCCCGGCGGTCCAGGCTCAGGCGGATCCGACGCAGGCCCAGCGGGATGCCGCCGACGAGCTGCGGCAGATCCTCGGCCGTCACCTCGAGCCCCGCGTCGTCGGGCCGGACCGCGATCCGCGCCAGGCTCACCGTGGTGCCGAGGTCGAACGGGCCGACCTTGCCGGGCACGGTGATCGCCAGGCCGGCCAGCGAGCCGTCGATCGGCGCGGTCAGGAACACGTCGCCGGCGATGCGCAACGGCGCGCCGCCGGGGCCGGCCACCAGCGTCGCGGAGCCGACCCGGCTGTCCTTCGAGCAGGCGGCCGCGCGCGCCGCCGCGAGGTCGCAGAGCTCGATGCCCGATCCCAGCCCGCCGAGCAGGCCGGGTGGGAACGACAGCTCCATGTCCTGGAGGCGCTGGGTCCGCGGCTCGCGCGAGATCGTCTGCACGAGCGACGTCCCGGCGCCCGCCCTCGAAGGGCTCGCGTCGATCGACACCGACGGGGCGAACGGCAGCGGGTCGGGGCACGGCATGCCTCGGCCGTCCCAGGAGACGGTGAAGCTGCTCGACGCCGCCGCGGCGGCCGCGCCGCTGTAGGGCGTCAGGGAGGCGGCGCTCGTCGCCGGGCCGCACGCGGGCGGCGTCGTGAGGATCGCCTTGTCCCCGCCGCGGAAGCTCAGGTCGAAGGCCGTGAACGGAAGCTGCGGCAGGTCGGAGAACGTCGAGGTGATCCGACCGGTGCGCGGGTCGGGGACGACGTCGCCGACCAGCTTGATCCGCAGGCCCGGGCCGGGGACGTCGACGAACAGGCGCAGCATCTGCGACGGGGTCGGGGCGCCCTCGTAGACGGTGCCCGTCAGCGTGCCGACCAGTGGCGAGGTGAAGGAGACCCTGCCCACGCGCGACGCCGGCGGGCACGAGGGCGCGCTGCGCGAGCCCTTGGCGAACTGCGCGTCGGTGCAGACCTCCAGCCCGACGGCGGTGCCCGGGTTCAGGCCGGTCCCCTCGGGCAGGACGACCGCGACGTTCGCGACGTGCGCCTGGCGGATCGGCGTGTCCTGGGCGGGGAGGCCGAGGCGGATCGAGAACGCGCTCGGCTGGTCGACCTGCGTCGTCTCGGTGGCGACGTCCAGCGCGGGCGTGAACGGCACGGCGTCGCAGCCGGTCGCCTGGAAGCTCGCCGAGCCGGACGCGGTCGGCCCGGCGTGGGGGACGACGGTGACCTTCGTCGTGGCCGGCGTGCAGCGCGTCGGCAGCGTGACGAAGCTCGCGCCGTTCGCCGCGGTCCCGCGCAGGGTGAGGTCGAGGCCGGTGATCTGGGTGGGCAGGCCGTTGAAGCTGCTCGGCAGCCCGTCGAGGGTCGACGTGAGCCCGAAGTCCGAGCCGTCGCGGACCTGGATCGGCGACTGCAGGCGGATGCTGCCGAGCAGGCCGGCGACCGGATCGACCTGGATGCCGAGCCGCGCCGGCTCGCCGGCGCTCGGCTCGAGGTTGTAGACGGTGCCGGGGGCCACGATCGGCACGGCGAGCGCCTGGCGCGGCTGCGCGCGGCCGGCGGCGGCGGTGGCGCGGGGGCACAGGATCGGCAGCAGCCGGCACAGCCCGCCGGTGACGGGCTCGACGATCGGATCCAGCGGCGTGCCGGCGCCGGCGTCAGCGATCCCGCCGTCGATCCCGACGTTTGCGTGGACGGTGGTCGAGCCGACGGCGCTCTCCGATGAGCAGCCGCCCTCCCGGAATGCCGCCTGCGAGCACCTGGGCACGGAGTTGGGGTCGCCGACGAAGCCCGCCGGCAGCTCGATGCGCATCGCCTTGGGCGTCCCGTCGCCGCCGAAGCGCAGGCGCAGCGTGAAGTCCGGGTGCGATCCCGCCTGCGTCGAGCTCGGCTGCGTCGCGAGCTCGGTCAGCTCGATGGCCGACGCGCCGCTCGGCGCGAGGACGCTTGCGACCGCCCCCGCCGCCACGACGGCGACGATCCTGCCCCTCCAGGCCATGTGCGCTCCCCCTCGGTTGCCTGCCTCGCTCGTCCGTACCCGGGAGAGCAGCTGACCATGCGTTCAGGCCGGTGGGCGACGCCCCCGTTCGTCCTTACCCGTACATTGCGCCGTGATGCGCGAGATCCGCCTGCACGACACCAAGACCGGAGCGCTGCGTCCGCTGCGGCCCCGTGGGCGCCGCGTCGGCATCTACGCATGCGGCCCCACCGTCTACGGACGCATCCACATCGGCAACGCCCGCCCGTTCGTGGTGTTCAGCCTGCTGCGGCGCTTCCTGCGCCACGAGGGCCTCGAGCCGACGCTGGTCGTCAACATCACCGACATCAACGACAAGATCTACGTGGCCGCGCGTGCCGCGGGGCGTCCGAGCGCCGAGCTGGCGGCGGAGATGACGGAGGCCTACCGCGCCGACACCGACGGCCTGGGGCTCGGGCGGCCGGACGCCGAGCCGCTGGCGAGCGAGACGATCGACGGGATCGTCGACCTGATCTCGGCTCTGATCGAGCGCGGGCACGCCTACGAGGCCGGGGGAGACGTGCTGTTCAGCGTCCGGTCGGATCCCGGCTACGGCGGGCTGTCGCACCGCTCGGTCGACGACATGGACCAGGGGGAGAGCGCCGCGCACAAGCGCGACCCGCTCGACTTCGCCCTGTGGAAGGCGCGCAAGGCCGACGAGGACACCTGGTGGGACTCGCCGTGGGGTCCGGGGCGGCCGGGCTGGCACATAGAGTGCTCGGCGATGGCCGAGGAGCACCTCGGGGTGGAGTTCGAGATCCACGGCGGCGGCTCCGATCTCGTCTTCCCGCACCACGAGAACGAGGCGGCGCAGACCAGGGCGGGGCGCGGCGCGGAGCTGGCGCAGATCTGGATGCACAACGGGATGCTTCAGCTCGGCGGCGAGAAGATGGCGAAGTCGGTGGGCAACATCGCGCCGCTGCACGAGGTGCTCGAGCGCTGGGGGCGCGACGCGGTCGTGCTCGCGTTCTGCTCGGCGCACTACCGCCAGCCGATGCAGTTCTCCGACGCGGTGATGGAGCAGGCGACGGCCGGCGTCGAGCGTCTGCGCGAGGCGGGCCGGCGCGTCAGCGGCGACGACTCGCCCGCCGACCTCGAGCCGCTGCGCGACCGCTTCTTCGAGGCGCTGGCCGACGACTTCAACACGCCGCGGGCGCTCGGCGCCGTGTGGGAGTGGGTCCGGGAGGCGAACCGGCGCGGGTCGGTCGGCGGCTCGCACCTGCGCGAGATGCTGTCGGTGCTGACGCTGGAGAGCCTCCTGGAGGCCGGGGAAGCCGCGCCCGCGGAGGTCGTCGCGCTGGCGCGGGAGCGAGTGGCCGCGCGGGCCGCGCGCGACTTCGCCCGCGCCGACGCGCTGCGCGACGAGATCGCCACGGCCGGCTACGTCGTGCGCGACACCGCCGACGGCTTCGAGCTGACCCCGTCGTGATCGTCTACGGGCGCAACCCCGTGCGGGAGGCGCTGCGGGCGGGGCGACGGCCGGTGGCGCAGGTCTGGGCGACGCGGAGGGCGCTCGACGAGCCGTGGCTGCGCGGCGTGCGGGCCCACGAGGCGCGCGCCGAGGCGATCGAGCAGCGCTGCGGCTCCGCGGCGCACCAGGGGATCTGCGCCGAGGTCGGCGCATACCCCTACGTGGGCGGCGATGAGCTGCTGGCCGCGCCGGAGCCGCTCATCGTGGCGCTGGACGAGCTCGAGGACCCGCAGAACGTCGGGGCGATCTGCCGGACGGCCGAGTGCGTCGGGGCGACGGGCGTCGTGCTGCCCGAGCGGCGCTCGGCGGAGGTGACGCCCGCCGTCTGCAAGGCCTCGGCGGGCGCGGTCGAGCACCTGCCGGTCGCGCGGGTGCGCAACGTCGCCGACTTCCTGTCGGCGGCGAAGGACGCCGGGTGCTGGTGCTACGGCGCGGCGGCGGAGGGTGAGGGGACCACGCCCTACTCCGAGCCGGACTACCGCGGGGGCGTCGTGCTGGTGCTCGGCGCGGAGCGCAAGGGGCTGCGCCGGAGGGTCGAGCAGTCGTGCGACGCCCTGGTCTCGCTGCCGCTCCGGGGTCGGATCGCCTCCCTGAACGTGAGCGCGGCCGCGGCGGCGCTTCTGTACGAGATATTGCAGCAACGTCTTGACAGCGGGTCATAATCCTGCGTAAATCTGCCCAGTCTCAACCGTCAGCTTGAGGTTGAGGCAGTCATAACTGCATCTCTGGCGCCCTGGGAGGGCGCGCCAGGAGCTCTCATTCAATCTCGGCCGCTGCCGCGGCCCCGGGGGAAGTGCTCCATGGCGCGTCTGGCCAATCAGTCTCAGGCTCAACTTCAGGTAGATGACGGGTTCCTCATCGCCCTGGCGAAACAGGGCAACGCCGATGCGTACGACCGGATCGTGCGCCGCTACTACGGCTTCGTCCGCCTGAAGGCCTCGTCGTACTTCCTCGCCGGCGGCGATGCGGACGACCTGATCCAGGAGGGCCTCGTCGGCCTCTACAAGGCGGTGCGCGACTACCGCACCGACCGCGAGTCGAGCTTCCGCAACTTCGCGGAGCTCTGCATCACGCGCCAGATCATCACGGCGGTCAAGACGGCGACGCGCAACAAGCACACGCCGCTCAACGGCTACGTGTCGTTCTCGGCGTCGCCCGCCGCCGTGTCCGACGGCGAGCCGACGCTCGAGGAGGTGCTCCCCGGCCCGTCCGTGCACGACCCGGTCAACCAGGTCATCTCCTCGGAGGAGCTCCGGTCGCTCGTCGCCTGCATCTCGACGGCGCTGTCGGCGCTCGAGGCCCGCGTGCTGGCGCTGTATCTCGACGGCTACTCGTACGAGACGATCGGCGAGCGCATCTCCTGCGACACGAAGACCGTCGACAACGCCTTGCAGCGCGTCAAGCGCAAGGTCGGCGCGCATCTGCGCTCGCGCGCCGTGCCCGCGTAGCACTCGAGCCTCCCGGGCGCTGCCGCCGAGAGCGGGCCGGGCGGCGTCCGCGCCCGCCTGCACGCGGTCGGCGGACCCCTAGGACCGCCGACTCGCTCGCGCCGCGTGCGCCTCCGCGGCCAGGCACAGCAGGTCGAACATCACCTGCGCCGCGGTGAGCGCCGTCATCCCGGCCGGATCCCAGGGCGGAGAGGTCTCCACCACGTCGGCGCCGACGACGTCCACGCCCCGCAGGGCCCGCAGCATCGTGAGCAGGTCGAGCGGCGCCAGCCCGCCCGGGACGGGCGTGCCGGTGCCGGGCGCCATCGTCGGGTCGATGACGTCGACGTCGAAGCTCACGTACGCCGGGCCGTCGCCGACGACCTCCCGGATGCGCTCGGCCACGGCGGCCGGGCCGAGCGCCGCGACCTCGTCCGTGCTCAGCGCGGTCAGCCCCTCCGGGTGGACCAGGAGCTCGACCTCGGCCCAGGGGTCGCGCATGCCGACCTGGATCGAGCGGGTCGGGTCCACGACGCCCTCGTCCACCGCGTTGAGCACCGGGGCGCCGTGGTGCACGGCGCTGCCGCGCATCGGCGGCGCGGTGTCGTAGTGCGCGTCCACGTGCACGAGCGCCAGCGGGCGCCCGTCCCCGAGCGCGCGCAGGATCGGCAGCGTGATGCTGTGGTCGCCGCCGGCGGTGATCGGCACGACGCCCGCGGCGCGCAGGCCGCGGTAGTGCTCCTCGATCTGCCCGACGATCGCCTCCAGCCCGAAGAGCTCGAGGTCGGGGTCGCCGATGTCGGCGACGCGCGCGAGCTCGAACGGGATCACCCCGGTGGACACGTTCTGGTAGCGCAGCATCCGCGAGGCCTCGCGGATCGCGCGCGGGCCGTAGCGGGCGCCCGGGCGCTGGTGCAGCCCGGCGTCGGTGGGCAGCCCGACCAGGCCGATGTCAACGGGGTGCGGGTCGTCGGCCAGATCCGCGCCGAAGAACGTGGCGATGCCGCTCTGATGCAGCCGCGCGGTCGACCGGCCGTAGCCGGCGATGCGGCTCTGGAGGGCGGGCAGGCCCTCGGGGGTCTCCGACGTCATCGGCGCAGCCTACGTGAACGCGCTTCGCGTTCCGGTTCGGCGCGGTCGTCGTCGAGGTCGTCGCGCAGGTAGGCGACGAACAGGCGCTGGAGCTCGGCGACCACCGCGGGATCGCCGGCGGGGTGGTCGCGGAACGCGAGCCTGAGCAGCGGCTCGCCCGCCTCGACCGCGATCCGGTAGGCGAGCGGGTCCGCGCGCCCGGGTGCCAAGGGCTCCAGCAGATGCCGCAGCGCGTCCGCGAGGACCGCCCCGTTGGTGCGCTGGGCCTCCAGCAGGTGGGGGTTCAGCCGCTCGCCGAGCCACAGCGCCCGAAAGCCGGGCTCGGTCGCGCAGTACGCCACGATGGCGTCGACGACGGCCTGGAGCTCGTCGCGCCAGGAGCCGTGCGAGCCGTCGGGGCGCGCCGCGGCCAGCGACTCGCGCAGCCCCGCGACGTACCGCCGGGCCACCGCCTCGAGCACGTCGTCCACGTCGGCGAAGAAGCGGTACAGCGAGCCGATCGACACCCCGGCGCGCTCGGCCACCGCGCGCGTGCTCAGCGCTTCGACGCCCCGATCCTCGAGCAGCCGGGCGGCGGCATCGAGGATGCGCTCCACGCGCTCCTGGCTGCGCCGCTGCTGGGGCGGGTGGCGGTTGGGCATCGCTGGCCGAAAAGTACGGAATCCCCCGCCTCGTCGCGCAACGAGAACGCGAGTCGTGTTCTGGTACCGTGCCGCCGGTCCCGATCGCCGCGAAGCCGAGGGAGGGCCGCAGCGTGAGAGTGCCGTCCGTCGTCGCCGTCTGCCTGGTCAGCACGCTGGCCGCCATCGCCGC
>JANJUA010000009.1 GCA_024710825.1 Solirubrobacteraceae bacterium | reverse complement strand
GCCCCGGCGAGTCGGGCGGCGGCAGGCGGACCCACTGCTGCGCTGGCTCGTCCGTGAGCGCACCGCGATCCGCGCACCAGCTAGTACTCTTCTCGCGTACTTCTGGGTACTCTATCTGCGTACCCGATGGCGTCGTCTCCGTTCCCGTACCAGCATCCGGTCGACTCCTCCGAGCTCGTGGATCGCACCCACGAGCTGCGGGAGCTGCTCGAGCTCGCCGAGGCCGGGCACTACGCACGGCTCGCCGCGCCGCGCCGGTACGGCAAGACCACCCTGCTCGGCCGGCTGGCCGCGGAAGCCGAGCGGCTGCTGGAGATGACCCCGATCCTCGTCGACTTCAGCCAGGTCATGTCGGTCGGCGACGCCGCCATCCGCATCGAGAGCGCCTACCGCAAGGCGACCGACGGGCCCGTCAAGAAGGCGGTCCGCGACCTGATGCTCAGCTGGAACCTCGGACTGTCGCTCGGCGCCGGGGGCATCGCCGCGCAGATCCAGGCCAACCCGAAGTCCGATCCGATCCCCGCGCTCCACCGGCTCCTGGACCTGCCCCAGGAGGTCTACGACCGCACCGGCAGGCGGTCGCTGGTGCTCTACGACGAGGCGCACGAGATGCTCCGGATCGACGGCTTGGACGGGATCCTGCGCAGCCACATCCAACACCAGAGCCGCGCCGCGTCGTTCGTGTTCGCCGGCTCCGAGCCGGGCATGATGGAGGTCCTGTTCGGCGAGCGCGAGCGGCCGCTGTTCGGCCAGGCGCATCCGCTCACGCTCGGGCCGCTGCCGAACGACGAGCTCGCCGGCTACATCGACGAGCGGTTCGCCCGGACCGGCCGCGACCCCGGCGAAGCCCTCGACGCACTGCTCGAGCTCGTGGAGGGCCACCCCCAGCGCGCCATGCTGCTCGCACACTACCTCTGGAGTGCGACCACGCCGGGGCAGCCGGCCACGATCGCAACGTGGAGCGAGGCGCTCGACGCGGCGATCGCGCCGCTCGCCGACGGCTTCGACCGGTTCCTGACGGCGCTGCCCAGCGGCGAGCAGCGCGTGCTGCTGGCGCTCGCGCTGTCTCCGCACGGCCTGTACTCCAACTACTCGCAGGCGCGCTTCGGCATCGTCAAGGGCGCGGCGACCAGAGCCGTGCGCGTCCTGATCGCCCGCGGCGAGGTCGTGCGGCGCGGCGGCTCGCCGCAGATCACCGACCCGCTGCTGCGGTGGTGGCTGCGGCAGCGACACCGTCCCGACGCCTGAGGAGGCTCCTCGGCCCACCGCAGCGCGCGGCCGCTCGGCCCGCGCTGGGGGCTGGTGCGGCCGTCAGCGACGCCCCGCGCTCACGGCGTACGCGTGGAGGCGCTCGGCCAGCTCGCGCGGACGACCGAGCATGACGTAGTGCCCCCCGTCGATCTCGTCGACGTCCACCCCCAGGCGCACGCGCGCGTGCCGCCGCGCCCACGCGGCCGTGAAGAGGCGATCGTCACGGCAGAGGAGATAGCGGGTCGGCGTCGCCGGCCACGAGTCCAGCGGCCACGGCTCGCGCAACGCCCTCGCGTCCTCGCTGCGCTCGCGTCGTCGGGCCTCGGCCGCCAGCCGCGGCGGGACGTCGTGGTAGAAGACGTCGTCGAGCCCGCTCTCCTCGTAGCCGACGCTGGTCCACCAGTCGTCGAAGCGCTCTCCAGGGGCCGGAACCATCCCCGCCACCAGGACCAGCAGGTCCACCGGCCGGCGCGCGCAGACGAGCGGCGCCGTGAAGCCGCCGAGCGAATGGCCGACTACGACGACCTCCGAGCGGTCGGCGACCGCGTCGACCACGGCGTCGGCGTACGCCGACCAGCCGGCCGACTCCCAATCGCAGGGCAGATCGACCGCCACGGGCTCGTGTCCGCGCCGGTCGAGCTCGGATGCGACCAGGTGCCACTCCCAGGCGCTTCCTCCTCCACCGTGGATCAACGCGAAGGTCGCCATGACGGGACACGCTAGAGTCCCGCGCGGTCGGGGCCCGTGCCCCGACCGGCACGCACGTCAGCGAAGTCCGGTGAGAGTCCGGCGCTGTCCCGCAACTGTCATGCCCTCGCGAAGGGCTGAGCCAGGTCGCCTGCTGCGTGCCGACGGACCAGCCCTCGAAGGAAGGGCGGCCTCGCGCACGCCATCGCGACCGACCTCCTTCGACACCAAGGAGAGCGAAGATGGCAAGCAGATGGATGGTGGCGACGGCGCTGACGGCGGCGCTGCTCGTCGGCTGCGGGAGCGAGGACTCCCCGACCACGACCACGACCGCGGCGACGAGCGCGCCGGCGACGACGGTGGAGGCCGCGTTCCCGGTGACGGTGGCGACCGACGGCGGCGACGTCCGCATCGAGCGCGAGCCGGAGCGGATCGTGTCGCTGTCGGCGACCGCGACCGAGTCGCTCTACGCGATCGGCGCGGGCGACCGGGTCGTCGCGGTCGACGGCGAATCCGACTTCCCGCCCGAGGCGCCGCGCACGAAGCTCTCGGCCCTGACCCCCAACCTCGAGGCGCTCGCCAACCACCGGCCGGACCTCGTGGTGCTCGCCAGCGACGAGCCCGCCGACGTCGTCGACGGCCTCGAGCGCCTCGACGTGCCGGTGCTGGTCCTCCCCGGCGCCGAGACGCTCGCCGACGCCTACCGCCAGATCGAGGCGCTCGGCGCCGCGACGGGGCACGACGAGGAGGCCGCCGAGGTGGTCGAGACCATGCGCACCCACGTCGACGCGCTGCTGACCGAAGCCGCGGAGGGCAAGCCGCTGAAGGTCTTCCACGAGCTCTCGCCGGACCTGTACACGGCCTCCTCGCGGACGTTCATCGGCCGCATCTACGACCGCATGGGCCTGCGCAACGTGGCCGACCCGGCGGCGCGCCGGGCCAAGACGGAGTACCCGCAGATGTCGCCGGAGGCGGTCGTGGCCGCGGACCCCGACCTCGTCGTGCTCGCCGACGCCGACTGCTGCGACCAGACCCCGAAGACGGTCGCGGCGCGCGACGGCTGGCAGGAGGTGAGCGCGGTGCGCCACGGCAACGGGGTGATGGTCGACGACTCGACCTCGGCGCGCTGGGGCCCGCGCTTCCCCGAGTTCATAGAGACCGTCGCCGACGCGGTGCAGCGCGCGCGCGCCACCGGAAGCGACGGCTGACTCGAGCGGTGTCCACGCGCTGGCTCGCGGCGTCGCTGCTCGCGCTCGCCGCGGCGCTCCTGGCCGGCATCTCGCTCGGCCCGGCGGGCATCCCGCCGTCGGCGGTCCTCGGCGACCTGCTCAGCCGGATCCCGGGCCTCGACGCCGGGACGCCGCTGACGCCGCTGGACTCGGCGGTGCTCTGGGAGCTGAGGGCGCCGCGCGTCGTGCTCGGCGCGCTCGTCGGCGCGTCGCTCGGGCTGGCGGGGGGCGCCTACCAGGCCGTGTTCCGCAATCCGCTCGCGGACCCCTACCTGCTCGGCGTCGCGGCCGGGGCCGGCCTCGGCGCGACGATCGTCATCGCCCACGCCGGGGCGGGCAGCGCGCTGCTGCCGGTCGCCGCGTTCGCCGGCGCGCTGCTGGCGGTCGGCGGCGCGTACCTGCTCGGGCGCTCCGTCACCGGCGGCCGCGACACCGCGACGCTGATCCTCGCGGGGGTGGCGGTGGCCGCGTTCCTCACCGCCGTCCAGGCACTGGTGCTCACCACCAACTCCGAGGACGTGCGGGCCGTGTACACGTGGCTGCTGGGACGGCTTTCGACCTCGGGGTGGAAGAGCATCCTGCTAGTGCTCCCCTACGCCGCGCTCTCGCTGGCGGTCGTGCTCGCGCACCGGCGCGTGCTCGACGTGCTGCGCCTCGGCGACGAGGAGGCCCGCAGCCTCGGCGTCCACGTCGGGCGCGTTCGCGTCGTGGTCATCGCGGCGGCGACGCTCGGCACGGCCGCGGCTGTCGCCGTCAGCGGCCTGATCGGCTTCGTGGGGATCGTGGTCCCGCACCTGGTGCGACTCGTCGCGGGATCCAGCTACCGCGTCGTCCTGCCGCTCTCGGCGCTGCTGGGCGCCGCGTTCCTCGTGGCGACCGACCTCGTCGCGCGGACCGCGGTCGCCCCCGCCGAGCTGCCGATCGGCATCATCACGGCGTGCATCGGCGCGCCGTTCTTCGTGCTCGTCCTGCGGCTGACCCGGGCGAAGACGCTGTGATCGCCGTCGACGGCCTGACGATCCGCCTGGGCGGGGCGACGATCCTCGACGACGTCTCGCTGTCCGTCGATCGCGGCTCCTGGACGAGCCTCATCGGGCCCAACGGCGCGGGCAAGACGACGCTGCTGCGCGCGGTCGCCGGCCTGCTCACGCCCGCGGCGGGGCGAGTCACCGTCGACGGGCGCGACCCGCGCGACGGCGACGCTCGCCGGCACGCCCGCACGGTGGCGCTCGTCCCGCAGGCACCGCTGCTGCCGCCCGACATGACCGTGGGCGAGTACGTGATGCTCGGGCGCACGCCCCACCTCGGCTATCTGGGCCGGACCGGCCACGCGGACGAGGAGGCGACCGCGCTCAGCATCGCGCGGCTCGACCTGACGGTTCTCGCCGAACGGCGGCTGGCCACCCTCAGCGGCGGCGAGCGCCAGCGGGCGGTGCTCGCCCGCGCGCTCAACCAGGACGCGCCGATCCTCCTGCTCGACGAGCCGACCGCCGCGCTCGACATCGGCCGCCAGCAGGAGGCGCTCGAGCTGGTCTCCGAGCTGCGCGCCGAGCGCGGGCTGACCGTGCTGGCCGCCCTCCACGACCTCACGCTCGCCGCCCAGCACGCCGACCGCGTCGCGCTGCTCGCCGCCGGTCGGGTCGTCGCCGCCGGCACGCCCGTGGAGGTCATCACGCGCGAGCAGGTCGAGCTCCACTACCGCGCGCACGTGCATGTCACCGTCCACGACGGCAGGCCGGCCGTGCTGCCCACGCGCCCGTGACCGGCGCACCGCGCGCCCTGCTCGTCGCCGGCACGCACTGCGGGGCCGGGAAGACGACCGTCACGGCCGTGGTCGCGCGGGCGCTGCGCCGCCGCAGCCTGCGCGTCCAGCCGTTCAAGATCGGCCCCGACTACATCGACCCCGGCTACCACGCCGAGGCCGCAGGGCGCCGATCGATCAACCTCGACGTGTGGATGCAGGGCGAGGAGGGCGTGCGCCGGAGCTTCGCGCGCTGGTCGGCGGGCGCCGACGTGGTGCTGATCGAGGCGATGGGCGCCCTGTACGACGGCGAGGACGGCGGCGAGCGCGGCAGCGCTGCGCACGTGGCGAAGCTGCTCGGCGTCCCGGTCGTCGTGGTGCTCGACGTGTGGGGCATGACCCGCACGGCGGCCGCGATCCTCGACGGCCTCCGCGCCTTCGATCCCGAGGTGGACGTCGCCGGCTGCGTCCTCAACCGGGTCGGCGGCCCGGCCCACGCGCGGATGGTGCTCGACGCGCTCCCGGCGCGGCTGCGCGAGCTCGTCGTCGGCCCGATCGCTCGCACGCGGGAGCTCGCGGTGCCCGAGCGCCATCTCGGGCTGGTCACCGTGGAGGAGAACAGGGCGACGGCGGCCGCGCGGGCCGAGGCGCAGGCGCGCGCCGCCGAGCTGCTCGACGTGGACCGCCTGCTCGCGCTGGCGCGGCCGGCCGCGGCGACGCCGCCGGCCCCCGCGCCAGTCCCCGACCGCCCCCCGGTGGCACGGCTGGCGCTCGCCCGCGACCGCGCGTTCGCCTTCACCTACGAGGAGAACCTGCTGCTCCTGCGCGCGGCGGGCTTCGAGCTCCTGCCGTTCAGCCCGCTCTCCGACCCGCGCCTGCCGGACGGCACCGACGCCGTGTACCTGCCGGGCGGCTACCCCGAGAGCTTCGCCGCCGAGCTGGAGGCCAACGCGCCGCTGGCCGCGGAGCTGCGGCGCCGGGCCGGCGAGGGGCTCCCGATCCACGCGGAGTGCGGCGGGCTGATCTACCTCGGCCGCTCGCTCCAGGGCTTCGACGGCGAGCGCCACGCGATGGCCGGCGTGCTCCCGGTCGACGTGGCGATGGACCCCGACCACCTGACGATCCGCTACGTCAGCGCCCGGACCCGAGCCGCCTCGCCGCTCGGCCCGGCCGGCACCACGATCCGCGGCCAGGAGTTCCACCAGTCCCGGATCACGGACGGCGACCTCCCGCGCCGGCTCTACGACCTGACCGCGAGCGACGGCGGCCGTCGCCGCGACGGCTACCGGCTGGGCGGCGTCGTGGCCGGCTACGTCCACCTGCACCTCGGCTCCCACCCCGCGGTCGCCGAGCACCTCGTGGCCGCGGCGCTGCGGGCCCGCCGCTCAGCCTGAGCCGGCCGGCCCGTGGAGCGAGACGACGAACCCGTCGCCGGGCTCGCCCGCGGGGATCGACCGCAGCCGCCGTAGGAACGCCGCCGCGACGCGCAGCGCGTGCTCCTTGGCCAGCTCCGCCCGCGGCCCCGCGAAGTGCTCGTCCACCGCCGTGCGCCACAGGACGAGCCAGCGCTCGAAGTGGCCCGCCTGGAGCTCTGCCCTCATGTGCAGGGCGGCATGAGGTCCGAACGCGCCGCCGGTGTAGGTCCGCGTGCCGAGCAGGATCGTCTCCCAGAACGACGCGACCACCGGGATGTGCTCGTCAAGGTCGATCTTGGCGACGTCGACGAAGAAGAAGCCGATCAGCGGATCCTCGAGCGCGCGCTCGTAGAACGCGGTCACCAGCCGCTCGCAGTCGGCGCGGCTCTCGATGTCGCGGAGGCCCCCCACGGACCACATGCTAGGGTCGCGCGACTGGCTGGCCGACCAACCAAGGCTCCCATGAGCGACCTCTTCGACGCCTATCCCTACCGCGACCGCTTCCCCGTCCTGCGCACGCTTCCGGAGACCGGGCGCGACCGCGACGAGATCCTCGCGGAGCTGCGCGGGCTGGCCGCCGAGGAGGACGCGACGTGGGAGGACGGGCGCTGCTCGGGCACGATGTACTGCGGCGACCACGAGCACTACGCGTTCCTGACCGAGGTGTTCGGGCTGTTCGCCCATCACAACGCCCTCCAGCGCGACATGTGCCCGAGCGCGACGCGCTTCGAGGGCGAGATCATCGCGATGGCGCTCGACCTGTTCGGAGCCGACGCGGTCACGGACGCCGAGCCGGCCGGGATGGTCACGAGCGGCGGCACCGCAAGCATCCTCCAGGCGATGCTCGTCTACCGCGAGCAGGGTCGCCAACGCGGCATCCGCCGGCCGAACGTCGTCAAGCCCGAGACCGCGCACGCCGCCTTCGACAAGGCCTGCCATCTGTTCGACATCGAGCTGCGCCGCGCGCCGATCGACCCGGACACTACGCTCGTCGACCTCGAAGCCGCCGAGGCGCTGGTCGACGAGAGCACGGTCGCGCTCGTCGGCTCGGCCGGCAACTACGGCTACGGGACGATCGACCCGATCGCGCGGCTCGGCGAGGTCGCGCTGCGCCAAGGCGTCGGGCTGCACGTCGACGCGTGCCTCGGCGGCTTCATCCTGCCCTTCGCCGAGGACGCGGGGCTCTCCGTCTCGCCGTTCGACTTCCGCGTGCCGGGCGTGACGAGCATCTCCGCCGACACGCACAAGTACGGCTACGCGCTGAAGGGCACGTCGACCGTGCTCTTCCGCGACCGCGCGCTGCGCAACCTCTCCTACTTCATGGCGCCCGAGTGGAGCGGCGGCAAGTACTTCTCGCCCGGCCTGGAGGGCTCGCGCTCCGGGGGCTTGCTCGCCGCGACCTGGGCGTCGATGGTGGCGCTCGGGCGCGACGGCTACCGCCGCTACGCCCGCGCCATCTTCGACACCTCCGCGCGCATGCAGGACGCCGTGCGCAGCCATCCGGAGCTGCATCTGCTCGGCGAGCCGACGTTCGTGTTCGCCTTCGGCTCGGACGCCTTCGACCCCTACCACGTCAACGACCACCTGCGGTCGCGCGGCTGGCGCCTCAACGGCCTCCAGTACCCGAACGCCCTGCATATGGCGGTCACGCGCCCGCAGCTGCAGGAGAGCGTCGTCGAGGCCTTCGCGCAGGATCTGGCCGAGGGCGTCGCCTACGCGCGCCGGCACGCCGACGAGCCGGCCGCCTCGGCGGCGATCTACGGCGGGATCCCCGGCGGCCTGACCATCGACGCCGACACGATGATCCGCACCGTCATGGCGCAGCTCCTCGACGCGCACCAGGGAGTGCCCGACCCGACATGATCGAGCGCTTCGTGCTCGCCGTCGACCAGGGCACCGGCGGGCCGAAGGTGGGGCTCGTGTCGACGGCGGGCGAGGTGGCCTGGGCCCGCCACTTCCCGGTGCCGACGCGCCGCACCCCGGACGGCGGGGCGGTGCAGGACGCCGAGGCGTGGTGGACGCTGATCCGCGACGCCGCGCGCGAGGCGCTGGCCGGCGGGGCGGTCGACGTGGCGGCGGTGTCGGTGACGTCGCAGTGGGGCAGCGTCGTCCCGACGGACGGCGACGGGCGCCCGGTGGGCGACTGCCTGCTGTGGGAGGACACACGCGGCCGCCGGCACGCTCAGGAGCTGATCGGCGGCCCGCTGCTCGGCTACCACCCGCGGCGGCTGGCGGCCTGGATCAGGCGAACCGGCGGCGCCCCCTCCCCGACCGGGGGCGACCCGATCAGCCACATGCTGCATCTCCAGCGCGAACAGCCCGACGTCGCCGCCGCGGCGCGCTGGTTCCTGGAGCCGGCCGACTACCTGACGATGCGCTTCAGCGGACGCCCCGTGGCCAGTCCCGCGTCGATGATCGCCGCGTGGCTGACCGACAACCGGCGACCGGACCGCATCGAGTACGCCGCCGAGCTCGTGGCGCTCGCGGGCATCGACGCGAACCGCCTCGCGCCGCTGGTGCCGACGGCGACCGTCGTCGGGAACGTGCGACCGGACGTCGCCCGCGAGCTGGGGCTGGCCGACGGCGTGCCGGTGGTGGCGGGCACCGCCGACCTGCACGCCGCCGCGGTGGGGGCCGGCGCGCTTGACGACTTCGCCGGCCACGTCGCGATCAGCACCACCTCGTGGATCTCCTGCCCGGTGCCGAGCAAGAAGACCGACCCGCTGCGCTCGATCGCCTCGGTGCCGGGGCTGCCGCCCGCCGGCTACGTGATCGCCGACTGCCAGGACTCGGCCGGCGCCTGCCTGCAGTGGCTGCGCGACCACGTGCTGGGCGGAACGTACGAGGAGCTCGTCGCGCTGGCCGCGCGGGCGACCCCGGGCAGCGGCGGGGTGATCTTCGCGCCGTGGCTGGCGGGCGAGCGCTCGCCGGTGTCCGACCGCCGCGCCCGCGGAGGCTGGCACAACCTCTCGCTGTGCGCCTCGCGCGCCGAGCTGGCGCGCGCGGTGCTCGAAGGCGTCGCCTACAACGCGCGCTGGCTGCTGGCCGGCGTGGAGCGCTTCATCGGCCGCCGCCTGCCGTCGCTGCGGATCATCGGCGGCGGCGCGGTCGCCGACCTGTGGTGCCAGATCTTCGCCGACGTGCTCGACCGCCGCATCGAGCGGGTCGAGGATCCGGCGCTTGCCCCGCTGCGCGGCGCCGGCCTGCTGGGCGCGCTCGGCGTGGGAGCGGTCGAGCGCGAGGCGGTGGCGGGCCTCGTGCCGGTCGACCGGGTCTTCACGCCCGAGCCGACGGCGCGCAAGGCCTACGCCCGCCTGGCACGCGAGCTGCCGCGGCTCTACCGAGGTCAGAGGCGGACCTTCGCCCGACTCAACCAGGCGTAGGCAACCTGCGCTCGACGCTGTAGGGTCGGCCTGGCTGGCTGACCAACCGGGGGGCGTACCCATGTCGACCGACCTGTCCCGACTCGACGACCTGCTCGTCGGCGAGCGCGAGCTGTGGACCGACGGACCGCCGCACGACACGTTCCGGCGGCTGCGCGCGGAATGTCCCGTGCACTTCACCCGGCGGATCACGGAGTACCCGCAGGAGGCCGGCTTCTGGTCGGTGACGACGGCCGACGACGTCCACGCGGTCACGCGCGACTGGCGGACCTACTCGTCGGAGCTCGGCGGCATCACCGCGCTGACCGACGCGATCATGCCGCTGGAGCTCGTGCGGGCGATGTTCATCGGGATGGACCCGCCGAAGCACGACCGGCTGAAGGCGCTCTTCCAGCGCGGCTTCACGCCGAAGCGGATCGCCGAGCACGAGGAGGAGATCCGCGCGATCGCGTGCGGCGTGCTCGACGGGCTCGAGGGCCGCGAGACCTGCGACCTCGTCACGGACGTCGCCCAGCCCGTCGTCTCGCGGGTCATCGGCAGCTTCATGGGCATCCCGCCGGAGGACGACGCCATCTGGGCGCGCCTCATGAACGCGACGCTCGGCGCCGGCGACCCGGATCTCAACCCGGAGGGCCCGGAGGCGGTCATGCGGCGCGACGTCCCCGAGATCTTCGAGCGCTGCCGCCGGCTCATCGCCGAGCGCCGCGAGCGCCCCACCGACGACCTCACCAGCGTCCTCGTCCACGCCGAGCTCGACGGCCGCGGGCTGGAGGAGCACGAGATCGTCATGGGCTTCTTCCTGCTCGTCGCCGCCGGCAACGACAGCACGAAGGCGACGTACTCCAGCGGCATGCGGGCGCTGCTGGAGCACCCCGACCAGCGCCGGCTGCTGCTCGACGATCCGGCGCTCATCCCGAGCGCCGTCGAAGAGGCGCTGCGGATGTTCCCCGCGTTCGCCCACTTCCGCCGCACCGCCACGGTCGACACCGAGCTGCACGGCCGGACGATCCGGGCCGGCGACAAGGTCGTCATGTGGTACGTCTCCTCAAACCGCGACGAGACGCGCTACGAGGACCCCGACCGCTTCGACGTCACTCGCAACCCCGAGCACCAGGCGTTCGGCGCGGGTGGCCGGCACTTCTGCCTCGGGACCGCCCTGGCCCGGCTGGAGCTGCGGATCCTGTTCGAGGAGACGCTCGCGCGCTACCCGGGCATGGAGCTCGCGGACGCGCCCGAGCACGTCGAGTCGCCGTTCGTCAACCAGTTGAAGACGCTGCCGGTCCGCCTCTGACGCCGGGCAGCAGCGACGCGCCCGCCTGCACGACCACCATCCACAGCAGCGTGCCGAGCGCGAGGTGGCCGACGATCAGCCCGGCATGCTTGCCGAGCCAGACGTTCAGCGCGCCGAGCGCCACCTGGGCGAGCAGCAGGAACGCCGCCAGCGCGAACGCCGGGCTGCCCGCGCCCGCCACCATCGCCGCCGCGGCCATGGCCAGGACGGCCGCCGCGGCCAGGTACATGGCCGACCGGTGGACGAGCTGGATGTCGGCGAGCCGGCTCTGACCGAAGCCCGGGAACCGGCCGATGCAGCCGGGGAACGCCCTCGTCGACCAGCCGGTGCCACACGCGACGTGGGCCTGGCCGGCGACCGGCTGGTCCGGGGTGCCGTGGCCCTCGGTGCCCGCCACCCAGCCGCCGGTGGTGACGGTGACCAGCACCAGAGCGGCGGCCAGCGCGGTGAGCGCGCCGAGCACCGAGCGCCGACGCGGCGCCGGGAGCGGCGCGGTGGTCGACCACCGGCGCAGCAGCAGGAGCAGGCCGAGCAGCACCATGGCGAGCGCGAGATGGGCGGCGACGAGCAGCTCCTCGAGGCCGTGCTCGACGGTCAGCCCTCCCAGCCCGGCCTGGACGAGGACGAGGACACCGGCCACGACGGACCCGGCGACCAGCCGTCGCTGATCGCGCAGGCGGCGCAGCGCCTGCCAGATCAGCAGCCCGATCAGCACGGTCACGACGGCGGCGGCGATGCGGTGGCTGTACTCGACGACGGAGGCGGCCGAGGCCGCGGGGACCAGGCCCCCCTCGCACAGCGGCCAGCCGTGCGTGCCGCTTCCCGCCGGGCCGCAGCCGAGGCCCGAGTCGCTGACGCGCACGATGCCGCCGATCACGACGAGCACGAAGGTCGCGACGAGGGTGATGGCGGTGGTGAGGCGAAACGCCCCGAGCGCACGGTCTTCGGCGGCGAGGGCAGGGGCGGGGGTCACGCCGGGTCAACCTAGACCCGCCCCGGACGGCCCGCATCCGTCGTTCTCCGGCGCCATCCGAGATCGACCCGCAAGCCGCCCGGTGGTTTCCCCGGCGCACCTCCGTAGTTCCCACGGTTGGAGCAACGAGGCCCGGGGATAGCGTCGCGGCTCCGGCCGGGCCCGCTCCCGCCGGATGACCGGGCTGCGGCGGGTGGCCCGGCGTTCGACCAGCAAGGGAGGCGCAGTGCGGGACCCGACGGACACAGGGCGCTCAGGCCCGCCGCGCCTCGGCCTCGCGCTGCTCGGCGCGCTGGTCGCCGTGGGGCTCGTCGCCGCCGTCGTCCTCGCGCTCGCCGGCGGGGACGAGAGCGGCGCTCGACCGCCCGGCCTGCGCGGCGACGCGCTGCCCGAGGGCCTGGCCGGCGCCCCGGCGCCGCGCATCCGGCTGCCGGCGGCGCGGGGCGGCGCCGTCGACTCCGCGGACCTCGTCGGACGCCCGTACGCGGTCACGTTCCTTTACACGCGCTGCCCCGACGTCTGCCCGCTGATAGCTCAGGAGATCCGCGCCGCGCTGGAGGCGCTCGGCCCGGACGCACGGCGAGCGACCGTGCTGGCGGTCAGCGTCGATCCCGCGGGCGACACGCGGGAGGCCGTCCGCGACTGGCTCGACCGCCACCGCCTGCACGGCGAGCTCCGCTACCTGATCGGCACACGCGAGCAGCTCGAGCCGGTCTGGGAGGGGTACTTCGCGGCGCCGCAGACGCCGGGCCGGCCGGAGAGCGCCCACACGGCGAGCATCTGGCTGGTCGACGCGCGCGGCCGGCTGCGCGCGGTGCACTCCGCCGGCCGTCCGCTCGATCCCGCCGACCTCGCCCACGATCTGCGGGTGCTGCTCGCCGAGGCGTGAGCCGGAGCGATCTAGGAGCCCGTTGAAGTTTCGGCGGCGGTGAGGCGGTCGATCTCGGTGAGCAGGTGGCCGAGGACGGTGATCAGGCCTCGGATGGCGGCCAGGCGCGCGTGGCGGGCGGCGGGATCGCCGGTCTGGCCGTCCGCCTGGGCCTGATCGGCGGCCAGGAGGCGCTTGAGGTTGATCGCGGTGGCCGCGGCGAGCAGCTGCAGCTGGGTCTTGCGGGTCCCGCGGCATCTCGCGCGGCCGAGACCGTGGTGCTTGAGCTCTGCGATCGCGCCTTCGGCGTGTGTCTGTCGATCGATCGCCGTGTCGCGGCCGATCGGGGTGCGCATCCGCTCTCGCGCAGCAACTGCGGCCGGGTGCTTGGCGCCGGGCTGCGGCGGGATCAGCGCCGTGGTCTTGAGCGCTTGGAGCTTCGCGTAGCTGGCCAGACTGGCGTAGCCGGCGTCCGCGCCGAGCTCTGAGACGGCATGGCCGGCGAACCGGGCGCGACCGACCAGGGCCTCAAGCGCGTCGGCCTCGCTGCCCGTCGCCCGCTCGGCCTGCACGGCCACGATCACCCTCGCCTTGGGGTCGACGGCGACCTGCGCCCGGTGCACCAGATGCGTGCGATGCCCAGGCTTGTGACGCAGCTTGGCGTCGGGATCGGTCTGAGAGACCGCGGTCGCGTTGGACGCCGTGCGCTTCGGTATCGGACCGCTGCGCGGCTCGGCCAGCGCCAGCTTCGCCCGCCGCGGCGCCTGCGCGCCACGATCTGCGACCGTCTCGCCGTCGCCGTCGCCGTCGCCGTCGCCGACGGGTGAGAGTTCGGCGCGCAAGCTCTGCAGCGCCGCATCAGCCTCGACATGCGTGGCGTCGACCAGCAACCTGCGCCCGCCGACCAACCCGGCCTCCGTGCATTGGCGCAAGACCGCAGTGAACAGCTGCTCAAAGACCGACGAGCCAGCAAACCGCCGGGTCTGCGCATGGCTGAACGTCGAGTGATCGGGCAGCCGCTCAGTCAGCCCGAACCCGAGGAAGCGCCGGATCGCCATGTCGGTCTGCGCGGCCTTCAGCGTCGCGCGCATCGATGGCATCCCCCGCCACGCCAGCACCAACGCCAGCTTGACCAACACCGCCGGATCGACCCCCATGCGACCAGCGCCGCCCGCCCGATAGAACGGCCGAGCCGTCGCCCGCACGTGATCCCAGTCGATCAACGCCTCGATCCGACGAAAATCGTCATCGGCCGGCACCAAATCGTCGAGACAGACCATCTGGACCTGCCGTGTCTCCTCGCCCGACCGGACCGCAAACGCCGTAAGAGCCATACCCACAGCCTCACGGTCAGACCGGACGAAAGTTCAACACGCTCCTAGAGCCCGGGGGGGCCGGCCTCCGGCGTCTCGGGCGCCAGCAGCGCGTCCAGCGCCGACAGGTGAGCGCGCACGCCCGCGGCCATCGTGTCGAGGATCGCCCGGGCCGACTCGATGCCGTTCGCGGCGTTCGTCAGCTGCGACTTGATGCGGCGCACGTCCTCCATCGCCTGCACGGCTCGCTCGACCTCGCCGCGAGCCG
>JANJUA010000007.1 GCA_024710825.1 Solirubrobacteraceae bacterium | reverse complement strand
CCTCGTCGCCGACGCCTTCCACGTATCGGGCTGGACGGTGCTCCACGTCATGCCCGACGGCCGCCTCGTCGCCCACGAGCCGCCCGACTTCATGGTCGTCGGAATCGACGGCATACCGGCGTACCCGGCCGGCGGACAGCTGCCGTTGCTCGATGGCTAGACTCCGCAGAACTGCGCCCGTAGCTCAGCTGGATAGAGCGTCGGTCTACGGAACCGAAGGTCAGAGGTTCGAATCCTCTCGGGCGCGTCGCGGAACCCCGGCGCCCGCCGGGGTTTCGTCGCTCTCAGGGAGCAGCACCGCTGAGCGTCGTCCGAGACGCCTACCGAGCTACGCGGCGGGCATCGTCGTACGCCCAAGGCCCGCATCGCGTGCGATCAGCGCCGCTTGGCTGCGGGAGCTGACCCCGAGCTTGGCGAAGACGTTCGCGACGTGGAACTTGACGGTGTTCTCGCTGATCGAGAGCGTCTCGGCGATGTCGCGGTTGCGCCGGCCGAGCGCCAGCTCGGCGAGGACCTCGAGCTCGCGCGGGTGAAGGGTGGCCAGCGGGTCGTTCGCAGGCGCCTTGACGCCGGTCCGGTCGTCGAGCGGCAGCCGCGCCAGCAGCTCCGTGCCCCAGCCCGGCACGCTCTAGGATCTCGATGGTGCCACCCAGCGCCGCGACGCGCTCGGCGAGCGCGTCGGTGCTCGGTGACGCGGACAGCAGCCCGGGCCCGTCGTCGCGCACGCTGACCTCGAGCTCGCCGTCGAGCGTCCAGGCGATGCGGAGCCGCTGGACCTCCGTCTGCTCGAGGAGCGCGAGGACCGCGCCGCGGACGATCGCCCGGGCGGTCTGAGCGACCGGTCCGGAGAGCGCAACGTCGTCGACCGGGTCGACGAGCTCTAGGCGGGCGGGGGAGAAGCGAGCGAGCGGCAGGAGCTCGGGGCGGAGGCGCTCGAACGCCTCCCCGATCGGCTCGTCGCCGAGCCGGCGCTCGCGCTCGACCGAGGCGCGCAGCTCCACGAGCGCCGACGATGCGAGGTCGGTCGCCGCCTGCCGTGCCGCGTGATCGTCGAGGTGCCGGGCCCGGAGCGTCCCGAGGATGCCCGACAGCGCGGTGCCGTGCGCGTCGGCGAGCTCCGTCGCGACGCGCGCTCGCTCGCCGGCCGCGGCGCGGGAGGCGTTGACGTCGGCGGGAGTGGCGCCGGCGAGCGTGTGCTGCATCGCCACGGCGAACAGCGACCAGGCCCCTTGGAGGACGGTCAGCTGCTCGGCGTCGAGGGGCGCCTCGTCGGTGCGCACGAGCACGAGCGAGGTGAGGTCCGCCGGCGCGGTGACGGCCGCGACCGGGCGTCGCTCGCCCGCGATGTCGACTTCGCCCTGCCAGGCCTTCCCGGGCGGGATGCCGCTGCCCAACCGCGTGATGTCGCCGACGGTGATGCGGTCGGCGATGTCCGGCTCGCCCGCACGGCCGACGGGCGACCGTGCGCACCCGTCCATCAGGAACGCGAGTGCGCGATGCGGCACGACCTCGGCGAGTGCGTCCGACAGCCGCTCGATCCGCTTGCGCTCATCGGGCGTCGCCAGCGCGTGCGCCATGGCGGACAGCAGCGACATGGCGTGATCGTATCCGCGGCGCTCCCCGCCCGGTCGGGTGGGCCGGAACCACCTGAGTGAGTGGCCCGGCGGAGCCCTCGCGGAGCGACACTGATTGCACAAGCAAGCAACTCCTGGAGGAGCGCCGCCATGTTCGAGATCGGCATCATGACGTTCGGCGAGGTCACCGAAGACCCCGTCACAGGGAAGCTCCCGTCGCCGCGGCGGCGCGTCCGGGAGACGATCGAGCAGGCCAGGGCCGCCGATGAGGCGGGCCTGGACGTGTTCGGCGTCGGCGAGCACCATCGATCCGACTTCGTCGGGTCGGCGCCGTCGATCCTCCTGGCCGCCGCGGCAGAGCACACCGAGCGCATCAAGCTCACGAGCGCCGTCACCGTGCTCGGCTCCGAGGACCCCGTCCGCGTCTGGGAGCAGTTCGCGACGCTCGACCTGCTGTCGGCCGGCCGGGCCGAGATCATCGCCGGGCGCGGCTCCTACACCGAGTCCTTCCCGCTGTTCGGCTACGACCTGGGCGACTACGCCGACCTCTTCCGCGAGAAGCTCGACCTGCTGCTCAGGATCCGCGAGCAGAACTCGCTGACCTGGGAGGGGCGCCTCCGCGCTCCGCTCGTCGACGCCGACATCGCGCCGCGCCCGTACGGCGAGACCATCCCGATCTGGGTCGGCGTCGGCGGCTCGCCGGCCTCGGCCGTCAGCACGGGCCGGCTCGGCCTGCCGATGGCGCTTGCCCTGCTGCTGGGCCCGCTCACCTACCACGTCGACACCGTCGCGCTCTACCGGCAGGCCGCCGCGGACGCCGGCCACGACGCGGGGGCGATGCCCATCAGCATCAACACCCACGGCTTCGTCGGCCGCACCAGCCAGGAGGCCAGGGACACGATGTTCCCGTACTTCGCCAAGGGCATGATGGACAACAACCACCAGCGCGGCCGGGGCTTCCCGCTCTCGCGGGCCGCCTTCGACGCGCAGTCCTCGCCGGGAGCCGGGCTGATGGTGGGCAGCGCGGAGGAGGTCGCCGAGAAGCTGCTGGCCTACCACGAGCTCTACGGCGTCACCCGCGCCATCGTCCAGCTGGGCTTCGGCGGCGTGCCGCAGAGCGAGCACCTCGCGGCGATCGAGCGGCTCGGCGCGGAGGTCGCCCCGATCGTCCGCCGCGAGGTCGAGGCGCGGCAGGCGAGCGTCGCATGAGCGAGCGGCTGCGCGTCGTCGTCGTCAACGGCAGCCCGCGCGAGCCGTCCAAGACGATGGCCCTGGTCGACGTGATCCTCGACACGCTGAGCGGGATGCTCCCGCTCGAGTCCGCGCGCGTCGACGTCTACCGCCTGGGGCCCGGGTTCACGGGCGCGATCGAGCGCGAGGACGTCACGCCCGACGTGGAAGCGGCGCTGAGGCTCGTCGAGAGCGCCGATCTGCTCGTCGCCGCGACGCCGGTCTTCCGCGGGTCGTACCCGGGGATGTTCAAGCACCTCTTCGACCTCGTCGATCAGTACGCGCTCGCCAACAAGCCCGTCCTCCTCGCCGCGACCGGCGGAGGGGATCGCCACGCGCTCGTCCTCGAGCACGCCCTCAGGCCCCTGTTCGGGTTCTTCGAAGCGCTCACCGTGCCCGTGGCGATCTTCGCGTCGTCCGGGGACTTCGATGGCACGGTGCTGCTCAATCCCGCCGTCTACGGCCGCGTGGAGACCGGGCTCGCGGATGTGGCCGACCTGCTCCGGGCGCGCGCGACCGGGACGGTCGTATGATGGACGCGGCATCCCACCATGGGGCGCCGCCCGCGGGTTGGCGCGGGCCGCTACCCGTCGACCCCGACGTGCTCCGGCGCGGCGGGGAGCCGCACCGTGACGCACAGCCCGCCGGCGGGCCGTGCGGTGAGGGTCAGCTCGCCGTCGTGGGCCTGCGCGATGCTCTTGACGATGGCCAGGCCGAGGCCGACGCCCGCATGGTCGGTGCGGGTGCGCTCGCTGCCACGTCGAAACGGCTCCACGAGGGTGGAGACGAACTGGGGGCTGAGCTTGCCGCCGGTGTTCTCGACGACGAGCGCGACGCCCTCCGGCTGCACGCTGGTGGTCACCCACACGGCCCCGTCGTCGGGGACGTTGTGGACGATCGCGTTGTGGACCAGGTTCGTCGTCATCTGCAGCAGGAGCTCGTGGGAGCCGACCGTGGGGGCGATCTCGCCGGACGTCTCGAGCGTCACGTCGCGCTGCTCCGCGAAGGGCAGCAGCGTCTCCGCAGCCTCCTCGGCGATGAGGGACACGTCGACGCGGTAGCGGACGAAGGACCGCTGGTCGGCGCGGCTGAGCAGGAGCAGCGCCTCCGTGAGGTCGATCGCCCGGGTGTTGACGAGGCGGAGACGGTCGATCAGCTCGCCGTTGTCTCGTTCCGGATCGTTGCGGGCCACGTCGAGGAGCGTCTGCGTGATCGCGAGCGGCGTGCGCAGCTCGTGCGAGGCGTTGGCGGCGAAGCGCTGCTGCTCGGCGACGTGTGCCTCGAGCTGAGCGAGCATGGCGTCGAAGGCGTCCGCGAGCTCCCGGAACTCGTCTCGGCGGCCGGGCAGCCGAACCCGGTGGGAGAGCGATCCGCGCGCGACGAGGCGCGCGGCGTCGGTGATCCGCGTCAGCGGGGCGAGCATCCGCCCGGCGAGCATCCATCCGCCGACCAGGCCGAACACCAGCAGACAGCCCATCGCGATGGCCGCCTTCGGCACGAACGCCTCCTGGAGATCCGACCGGCGCGGGCCGGAGGGAACGGGGATGCCGTGGAAGACCATCTGACGCTCCGGCACGTAGCGCAGCAGGAACACCCACACGACCGCGAGCAGCAGGGCGCCGGCGACCATGAGGAACCCGGCGTAGCTGAGGGTGAGCTTGAACCGGACGCTCAAGCCGCGCGCCCTATCCACCGTCGTGTTCCTCGATGCGGTAGCCGGCGCCGGGCACGGTGGCGATGATCCCGGGCTCGCCGAGCCGTTTGCGCAGACCCGAGACGGCGATGCGCACGGCGTTGGTGAACGGGTCCGCGTTCTCGTCCCACGCCCGTCGCAGGAGGTCCTCGGCGCTGACGACGCCGCCTTCGGCGGCGACGAGGACCTCGAGCACGGCGAACTGCTTGCGGGTGAGCGGGACGTAGCGACCGTCGCGATAGACCTCGCGGCGGAACGGATCGAGCCGCAGCCCGGCGATCTCCCGCACCGGCGGCCGGTTGTGAGCGCGCCGGCGATCGAGCGCACGGAGGCGCAGGACGAGCTCCCTGATCTCGAACGGCTTGGTGAGGTAGTCGTCGGCGCCGAGCTCGAACCCGGTTGCCTTGTCGTCGAGCCGGTCCGCGGCGGTGAGCATGAGGATCGGCATGCCGCTGCCGGAGGCGACGATGTGCTTGGCGATCTCGTCGCCCGACGGTCCGGGCACGTCGCGGTCGAGGACCGCGATGTCGTACGCGTTGAGGCTCAGCAGCTCCAGCGCGGTGTCGCCGTCGCGGGCGACGTCGGATGCGATCGCCTCCAGGCGCAGGCCGGTGCGGATGGCGTCAGCCATGTACGGCTCGTCCTCGACGAGCAAGACACGCATGTCTGGAGGCTATTGGCCGGGCATATCGTCGGCGTATCGAAAACCGCATACGGGCTGGCAACACGCCGCCGCCTTGACTGGCGGCGTGACCTCCTACGAACCAGCACGAGCAGCGACCCGTCGGATCCGCATCCGGTGGCCGCGCGTCGCCGGCCTGGCCGTCGCGGCCGTCGTGGTCGCCGCCCTCCTCGGCGATCGGCTCCCGGCGTCCTCGTCGTCCACGGCGTCCCCGCCCTCGACGGTCGCCCTCCCGGGCCTGCGCGGCGAGCACCGTGGCGCTCCCGGCCAGCCCGCCCGCGAGCGGCGTGGCGTGCTCGGCCAGGCCGACGGCGCGGTCCCCGACGGCACGTCGGTCTTCGACGACGAGCTCCCGGGTGTGGCGCGGCTCGATGCGGCGCTCCTCGATGCCCTGCGCCGGGCCGCGACCGACGCCGAGGACGACGGCGTCGGCTTCGTCGTCCACAGCGGCTGGCGCTCCCCGGCCTACCAGGAGCACCTGCTCCGCGACGCCGTCGCGCAGCACGGCTCCGAGGAGGAGGCCGCCCGCTGGGTGGCGACCCCCGAGGCCTCCGCCCACGTGTCGGGTGACGCGGTCGACGTCGGGCCCGACGATGCCGCGGCGTGGCTCTCCGCGCACGGTGCGGGCTACGGGCTGTGCCAGACCTACGGGAACGAGCCCTGGCACTACGAGCTTCGCCCGGAGGCGATCGATCGGGGTTGCCCGCCCCCGTACGCCGATCCGACGGAGGACCCGAGGATGTGGTGAGCGCGCCGTCTCGCCCTCATGTGACGCCGGCCGGGTCGGCAGCACCGGTGAGGTCGTGTACTCGGCCGCGAAAGGCGGAGTAATCGCGTTCGCCGAGGCGCTCGCCCACGCTTGCGTGGGTCGCGGGATCACGACCCACGGTAAACGGATTCACCGTTGGTGTCTGAGCGCCGCCGTCTGCGCAGCCCTGCTCCTTGTCTGCTTGCTCGTCACCGCAGCCGACGCGGGCGCGTGGGCGTGGAAG
>JANJUA010000247.1 GCA_024710825.1 Solirubrobacteraceae bacterium | reverse complement strand
CCGCGCCCCTCACCGGTGCCGCGCTCGCGCCAGCGGCGCAGGTCGTCCCAGAAGCGGGCCGCGAGGACGGCCTCGGGGTCGAGCGCGCCCTCGCGCAGGCGGACGGCGCGCGGCAGCAGCTGCGGATCGGGCTTGACCAGGCGCGGCTCGATCCGGTCGTAGCGCTTGGCGAGGACCCTGTTGGCGGGATCGAGACCGAGGACGAGCAGCAGGCCGCTGGGCTCCGTGTCGATCCTGAGGCGGATAAGGTCGGGCCGGTGGCGGTCGAGCACCCGGAGCATCTTGTAGACGTCGCCCGTCCACAGGCGCGTGGTGCGGCGCCGGTTCGTCCAGCTGCGCTCCCGAGGCAGGACGTCGTCGAAGACGATCGCGCTCGTCCAGTGCGCGACGCGCTCCACGGCGACGAAGTCGCGCAGCGCGAACTCGGCCAGGTGCAGGCCGTCGATGAACGACATCCCGATCGGACGACCGCGGAGCGGCTCCAGCGGACGCTCGCGCGCGAAGTAGGCGTCGCTGGTCTCCCGAAACAGCGTGACGCTCTCGGGCAGCTCCACGCGCAGGCGCGGCTCGGGGTCGATGCCGACCGCCGGGGCGCGCGCGAGCCGCAGGCTGTCGCCGTGGCGGACCCCGATCTCGAGGTAGGTGGTCGGCGCGAGCCGCTCGTGCAGGCGCTCGAGGAAGCGCAGGTAGTGCACCGCCGTGGACGGTAGGGGGTCGACGCCGCGGGTCGGGCGCGTGGAGGTGCTCGACGGGCGCCGGCTGCTGCTGACCGGGCCGTCCGACGGCGCGGGGGAGCTGGTGCTGGAGCGCGAAGGCGAGCGGCGGCGCGTCGCGTTCGCGCCGTCGGCCGACGGCGCCGAGGCGCGGGCGGTGCTCGACGTCGGCGCGCTCGGCGAGGGCATGTGGGCGGTGGCGGGCGAGGATGGCGGCGCCGAGCGCCCGGCGCCCGCGGTGCTGGCCGTGGACGGCCGCGCCCATCGCGTGCGGGTGCTCGAGCCGCTGACGATCGAGATCCGGGCGCTGGGGCCGCACGCGGAGCTGACGGCCGTCACCGTCGACGGGCCGACGATCGCGGTGCGCGGAACGCTGCCGGAGGCGGTGACCGGCGCGACCCTCCTCGCGCGTCGTCGGGCCGACGCGCGCGAGGAGGGCATCGTGGCGGACGCCGACGGCCGCGCCTTCGCCGTGGCGTTCGACGCGCTCGCGCTGATGGCCGACGGGGTGTGGGACCTGTGGCTGGCCTACGCGGGCGCGCGGCTGCGGATCGGCGCCCACCTCGACGACCTGCCGGGCAAGAAGGGGCTCGTCGCCTACCCCGTCGCCCGCGCCGGCGGCCGCGAGGCGCGCCCGTACATGACGGCGGAGGACAACCTCTCGGTCCGCGTCGGCCCGTCGCGCCCCGAGGGGCCGCGGCCGCGGCTCGAGGTCGGCAGGGTGTCGCTGCGGCGGCGGCTGCTGCGGCCGTTCGCGCTGGCCGCGCACCGCGCGGCGCTGCGGATCCTGCCGCCGCTCGTCGGCCGTGAGCGGACGGGCGGGCGTGGGGGCGGGGCGGGCGCGACCGTGTCCATCCTCCTGCTGCACGCCTACGGCATGGGCGGCACCATCCGCACGACGCTCGGGCTCGCCGAGCATCTCGCCGGAGCCGGCCGCGAGGTCGAGCTGCTGTCCGTCCATCGGAGTCGCGAGCGGCCGTTCTTCCCGTTCCCCGCGGGCGTCGGCGTGAGCGCGCTCGACGACCGGCGGACCCCCGCGCGCGGGCTGCGGCGCGTCCTCGGGGCCCTGCCGAGCCTGCTCGTGCATCCCGACGACTTCGCCTACGCGCCCTCGTCGCTGCTGTCCGACGTGCTGCTCGCGCGCCGCATCCGCGGCATGGAGGGCGGGGTGCTCGTCACGACGCGGCCGGCGTTCAGCATCCTGGCCGCCAGGCTCGCCCCGCCCGGGCTGCGCGTCGTCGGCCAGGAGCACATGAACTTCCACGCCCACCGGCCCGGCCTCGCGCGCGACGTGCGCCGCGCGTATCCGCGCCTGGCCGCGCTCGCCGTCCTCACCGAGGACGACGAGCGCGACTACGGCGCGCTGCTCGCCGCCGCCCCCACGATCGTGCAGCGGATCCCGAACGCCACGGCGCGTCTCGACGGCGAGCCGTCGCGCCAGGACGCGCGGGTCGTGGTGGCCGCCGGCCGGCTGAACTCGCAGAAGGGCTTCGACCTGCTCGTCCCCGCGTTCGCGCGGGTCGTCGAGCGCGCTCCCGGCTGGAAGCTGCGGATCTACGGCGGCGGTCCCGACGGGCCGGCGCTGCGGCGGATGGTCGTGGACCTCGGGCTCCAGAACGACGTCGTCCTGCTCGGGGCCACGCCGCGGCTGGGGGAGGCGCTCTCGCGCGCGTCGCTGTTCGTCCTCAGCTCGCGCTTCGAGGGCTTCGGGATGGTGCTCATCGAGGCGATGAGCAAGGGCCTGGCGGTCGTGAGCTTCGACTGCCCCCGGGGACCGGGCGAGATCGTGCGCCACGGCGTCGACGGCCTGCTCGTCGCGCCGGAGGACCCGGAGGCGCTCGCGGACGCGCTGCTGGAGCTGATCGCCGACGACGAGCGGCGGCGGACGATGGGACGGGCGGCGCTGGAGCGGGCCGCCGAGTTCGACGGCGCCGCGATCGGGCGGCGCTGGGAGGGATTGCTGGACCGGGTCGCAAGCCAGTGCCGCCGCCCGACGCGCCGCTAGGGTTGGGCCGGCTGAAGATGCGCCAGAGCTCCGTCCGCCAGCCACCGTCGGCCGCCCCCGCGGTGGGCGCCTCCCAGACCGCCGCCGCGGTCCTGCTCGCGACCGCCCCCGCCGAGGGGGGTGGCCCCGCGGCCGTGCTGCCCTGGGAGGACGCGACGGTCCTCGGGCGCCTCGTCGGCCAGCTCGCCTCGCTCGGCTTCGGGCAGGTGGACGTGGTCACGCGCCCGGCGTGGGAGGCGGTCGTCGGCGCGGCGCTCGAGTCGGCGCCCGTCCCCGTCCGCCTCCAGCTCTCCGACGACGTGGCCGACGACCTGCGCACGATCGCGGAGATCGCCCGCGACGACGAGGACGCGCCGCTCGTCGTCGCCTACGCCGACCTCGTCGCGCACCGCGAGGCGCTGGCCGGCCTGCTCGCCGACCCTCGGCTCGGCTCCGCGATCCTCTCCACCGGCGGGCGCACCGGTCGGCCGTACGCGTTCCGGGTGCGCAACCGGCGCGGCCGCGTGGTCAGCGCCGGCTCGCCGTTCCACTACGCCCACAAGCCCGGCGGCGCGTTCCTGGGAGTCTTGAAGATCGCGCCGCGCGACCGCGCGACCGCCGCGCGCCAGGACGACGCGCTGGCCGAGCTCGTCGCCCAGCCGTCGCCGGAGTTCCTCGAGGAGCTCGATCACAAGGCGGCCCGTTGGCGCCACTCGCTGGCGCGCGGCGTCATCGGCGCCGAGCGCGCCGCCGCGAGGGAGAGCGCCGCCGCCGACGGCGGGCCGCCGCCCGAGCCGACGCCGATCGACCCCGAGGAGCTCGATCGCGTCGAGCTGCCGCCCGAGCTGCGCGAGGAGCTCGACCGGCGTCTCGCCGCCGCCCCGCACGATGCCGCCGCGCTCACGCTGGTGGGTCTCGTGCGGGCCGGGGCGCACATCGGCAACAGCTACCTGCGCACGCTGTTCTGGGCGCGCCCGCTGTCGCGCGCCGACATCGACCGGGCGGCGGTCGACATACGCGAGGTCGACGAGGACAAGGTGCTGCTCGACGCGGCGGTCAAGGCCAGCGACGGCTTCTTCACGACGCACTTCGTCAGCCCGTACTCCAAGCACATCGCCCGCTGGGCGGCGCGCCGCGGCCTGACGCCGAACCAGGTGACGACGTTCTCGCTGCTGATCGGGGTCCTGGCGGGCGTCGCCTTCGCCACCGGCGAGCGCTGGGGGCTGATCGCCGGCGCGGTGCTGCTCCAGGTCGCCTTCACGTTCGACTGCGTCGACGGCCAGCTCGCGCGCTACTCGCGTCAGTTCTCCAAGCTCGGCGCCTGGCTGGACTCGATCTTCGATCGCTCGAAGGAGTACGTCGTCTTCGCCGGCCTGGCGATCGGCGCCAGCCGCGCCGGGGACCCGGTGTGGGTGCTCGCGGGCGCGGCGCTGACGCTCCAGACAGTGCGCCACATGTTCGACTTCTCCTACGGCGCCGGGCAGCATGAGCTGCTCGCGAGCGCGCCGACGCCGCCGCTGAGCCAGGTCGGCGACGGCACCGGCCGGCCCGTGGACGCGATGACCGAGGCCGCCGCGGTCGTCGCCGCCGCCGAGGCGATCGACCCGTCCGCCGAGGAGCTGGTGCTCGAGCCGCTGCCGCGCCGGGCCGCCAAGGGCGCGCTGCGCGCCTGGCGCAGCATCGACCGCTGGCGGGCGATCCCGTGGATCAAGCGGATGGTGGCGTTCCCGATCGGCGAGCGGTTCGCCGCGATCTCGATCACCGCGGCGATCTGGAGCCCGAGGGTCACGTTCGTCGTCCTGCTGTCCTGGGGCGGCTTCGCCGCGCTCTACGGGCTGACCGGCCGCCTGCTGCGGAGCTTCTCGCGGTGAGCGCGCTCGAGACCTACCGCGACGACGGGCCGCTGGCCCGCGCGCTGGGCGCCCTGCTCGGGCGGGGCCCGCGCGTGCCGCCGGTCGCGCCGATCGTCGCGGGGCTGATCCCGCTGCTGGTCCTCATCGCCGTCGAGGGCGGCGGCGCCTCGCACGCGACGGCCGCCATCGCGGTCGCCTGGCTCGTGGCGCTCGGCGGGGCGTCCAGCGGCCTGGCGCACGACGACCGGCTGCGCTGGGCGATTCCGCCGCTGCTGCGCCTCGGCGAGTACGCGGGGATCCTGTGGATCGCGGCGATCGCCGGCTCGAGCAGCCTGCCGGCCGCGTTCGCGCTGCTGCTGGCCGTCGCCTTCCGCCAGTACGACCTCGTCTACCGCCTGCGCTACCGCGGCACGGTGCCGCCCGCCTGGGTCGGCCTCGTGTCGCTCGGCTGGGACGGACGGCTGGTGGCCGCCTGGATCCTGCTCGTCGCCGGCGCGCTCCCGGCCGGGCTGTTCGTGATGGCGGGGCTGTTCTTCGCGATCTTCGTCGGCGAGAGCGTCGCCGGCTGGGCGCAGTTCGGGCGGGCCCAGCGGCCCGTGCTCTACGAGGACGAGGAGGACGAGGTCGATTGATCGGCATGGTGCTGGCCGCCGGGTGGGGCAGCCGCCTGGCTCCGTTGACGGACAGGCTCCCCAAGACGCTGCTGGAGGTCGACGGCGATCGCACGATCCTCGACGTCGCCCTCGGCAACCTCAAGTCGGTGGGGCTCGAGGAGGTCGTGGTGGTGACGGGCTTCGCGTCCGAGGTGCTCGACGAGCGTCGCCCGGCGCTCGAGCGCGACCACGGGCTGCGCATCGAGATGCTCTTCAACCCGAAGGCGCTCGAGTGGAACAACGCCTACTCGATGTGGTGCGCGCGCGAGCACTTCTCCCGGGGCGTGCTCATGGCCAACGGCGACACCGTGCACCCGGCGTCGGTGGAGCGCACGCTGCTGGAGGCGCGCGGCGCCGACGACGACCTGATCGTCGCCGTAGACGACGTCAAGCCGCTCGCCGAGGAGGAGATGAAGGTCCAGGTCTCCGAGGTCGGGCTGCTGACCCGGATCACGAAGCTCATGGACCCGGCGCTGGCGGAGGGCGAGTACATCGGCGTCACGCTCGTCGAGCCGCACGCCGCCGACGCGCTCGCCGACGCGCTGAAGGCCACGTTCGAGCGCGACCCGCAGCTCTACTACGAGGACGGCTTCCAGGAGCTGGCCCAGCGCGGCGGGAGGGTGCGGATCGCGCCGATCGGCGACGTCGCCTGGTGCGAGGTCGACGACCACGACGACCTGGCGCGCGCCCGGGAGATCGCTTGCCGCTGCTGACCCGCATGGTGGGCACGCCGCTGGCGATCGACATCGGCCCCGGCGCCGTGGAGGGGCTGGCGCCGCTGCTGGCGGACCGGCGCATCTCCAGCGGCGGCCACGTCGCGGTCGTCGTCGGGCCGGGGCAGGGCGAGGAGATCGCCGCGATCCTGCGCCCGCGGCTCTCCAACGCGGAGATCTGGCACGTCGAGGGCGGCAGCGTCGACGCGTCGATCGCGCTGGCCAAGCGGCTGCGCGGCGGCTTCTACGACGCCGTCGTCGGAATCGGCGGCGGCAAGACGCTCGACACCACGAAGTACGCCGCCACGCTCGGCGGGGTGCCGATGGTCGCCGTCGCCACCAGCCTGTCGCACGACGGCCTCGCGTCGCCCGTCTCCTCGCTGGAGGAGGGTGGGCGCAAGATGAGCTTCGGCGTGCAGATGCCGATCGCCGTGATGGTCGACCTCGACTACGTGCGCCGCAGCGCGCCGGAGATGCGCCGCTCCGGGATCGGCGACGCGCTCTCCAACCTCAGCGCGATCGCCGACTGGCAGCTCGCCGGCGAGCAGCGCGGGGAGGTGGTCGACGGGCTCGCGGTCACGTTCGCGCGGGCCGGCGCCATGAACGTCATCGACCGCACCGACTCGATCGACGACGACGCGTTCCTCGCCGCGCTCGCCGACGCGCTGGTGCTCTCCGGGCTGGCGATGGCGACCGCCGGCTCGAGCCGCCCGTGCAGCGGCGCGGACCACGAGATCCTCCACGCGATCGACCACCTCTATCCGGGGACCGCCGGCCACGGCGAGCTGGCGGGGCTGGCGGCGCTGTTCGCGACGTTCCTGCGGGGCGACGCCGAGACGCTCGCCCACATGGACGCCTGCCTGGCGCGCCACGGCCTGCCGCGGGCGCCCGAGGACGTCGGCCTGTCCGCCGAGCGGTTCACGCGGGCGGTCCTCCATGCTCCGGCCACGCGCCCCGACCGCTTCACCGTGCTCGAGCATCTGGACCTGGGCGAGGAGGAGGTGCGGCGCCGTGTCGACGCGTACGTCGCGGCCCTCGATCGTTGAGCTGCGCGAGGTCACGCAGCCGCCCTCGATCTTCGCCCGCAACAGCGGCGAGCACTGGGCCGGGCGCCTCTACGTCCGCCGCCTGTCGCCGTACCTGACGCGGCTGCTGCTGCGCACCCCGATCACGCCGAACGGGGCGACCTGGCTGATG
This sequence comes from Solirubrobacteraceae bacterium, assembly GCA_024710825.1. GTDB lineage: Bacteria > Actinomycetota > Thermoleophilia > Solirubrobacterales > Solirubrobacteraceae > Capillimicrobium. The sequence continues at coordinate 270 of JANJUA010000247.1, read as the reverse complement.
ATCGCGGTGGGAGTGCTGGCGGCGGGCGCGCTGACGCTGCCGGGGATCCTGCCCGCGGTCGTCGCCGTGGCGCTGATCCAGCTGCAGATCCTGCTCGACTGCTCCGACGGCGAGCTGGCGCGCTGGCTGGAGCGCAGGTCGCCCGTGGGCATCTACCTCGACCGCCTCGGGCACTGGCTGACGGAGGCGCTGCTGCCGATCGGGCTCGGGATTCGAGCCGACGGCGGCTGGGACTCGATCGGCGGCTGGACGACGCTCGGCCTCGTCGTC
>JANJUA010000304.1 GCA_024710825.1 Solirubrobacteraceae bacterium | reverse complement strand
GTCTTCTGGGTCGACGACGAGCCGTTCGAGCAGGGCTTCATCGCGCTCATGCGCGCCGCTCGCGACGCGATCAAGGCCGTCGACCCGAGCGCCACGGTCGTCATGGGCGCCCTCGTCGGGCGCAGCTGGCAGACGCTCCAGCGCATCTACGACGCCGGCGGCCGCGGCGCCTTCGACGCCGTCGCCCTGCACCCGTACACCTCCGACGCGAAGGACGTCGTGCGGATCGTCCGCTACGTCCGCCGCACGATGGACCGCAACGGCGACGGCGCGCTGCCGATCCAGATCACCGAGCTGGGCTGGCCGGCGTTCGACGCGGCCTCGGTCCGCAAGCTCGGGCGCAAGCGGTCGTTCGCGGTCCAGGCGGGTTGGCTGCGGGCGACGTTCCGCCGCCTGATCTCCCAGCGCGAGCGGCTCGGCATCGACCTGCTGCTCTGGTACACGTGGATCGGCACCGACCGCTCGGACCGGGACGCGTTCGACCACAGCGGGCTGCTGACCCGCCGCGCCGACGGCAGGCTGCGCGCCAAGCCCTCGCTGGGCGCGTTCTCCGCGGTCGCCCGCCGCGCCCAGGGCCGCTCGACCGGATAGAGCCGGCCCGCCGCGGTCGGCGGCCCGGGCGAACGCCTCCGGCGTCGGTACCGTCTGGGAGGTGCCGCCCTTCAAGCTCGACAGCACGTTCAGCCCGACGGCCGACCAGCCGAAGGCCATCGCCTCGCTCGCCGAGGGCATCGAGGCCGGCGAGCGCGGGCTCACCCTGCTCGGGGCCACGGGCACAGGCAAGACGATGACGATGGCCGCCACCGTCGAGGCCGTCCAACGGCCCACGCTCGTGCTCGCGCACAACAAGACGCTGGCCGCCCAGCTCTGCAACGAGTTCCGCACGTTCTTCCCGGAGAACGCGGTCGAGTACTTCGTCTCCTACTACGACTACTACCAGCCGGAGGCGTACGTCCCCAGCCGGGACCTGTACATCGAGAAGGACTCCGCGATCAACTCGGAGATCGACCGGCTGCGCCACGCTGCGACGGCGGCGCTGTTCGCCCGCCGCGACGTGCTGATCGTCGCGAGCGTCTCGGCGATCTTCGGCCTCGGCTCCCCGGAGACCTACGAGATGAACATGCAGGTGCTCAAGCGCGGCGAGGAGATCGACCGCGACGCCCTCCTGCGCAAGCTCGTCTCGATCCAGTACACGCGCAACGACACGGCGCTCGGCCGCGGCACGTTCCGCGTGCGCGGCGAGACGCTGGAGGTCTTCCCGGCCTACGAGGAGACCGCCTACCGGGCGACGCTGTTCGGCGACGAGGTCGAGCGGCTCCAGCGCTTCGACCCGCTGACGGGCGAGCTGCTGGCGGATGACCTCGAGCACGTCGCGATCTGGCCGGCGACGCACTACAACGTCAAGGAGGGCACGGTCGACCGCGCGGTCGCGGAGATAGGCCGCGAGCTCAACGAGCGCTGCGCCCAGCTCGAGAGCGAGGGCAAGCTGCTCGAGTCCCACCGCCTGCGCCAGCGCACGCAGTACGACATGGAGATGCTGCGGGAGATGGGCTTCTGCAACGGCATCGAGAACTACTCGCGGATCCTCGACGGCCGCGAGCCGGGCGCGCGCCCGTACTGCCTGCTCGACTACTTCCCCGACGACTACGTCGTGTTCATCGACGAGTCGCACCAGACGGTTCCGCAGATCGGCGGCATGTACGAGGGCGACCGCTCGCGCAAGCAGACGCTCGTCGACTACGGCTTCCGGCTGCCGAGCGCGCTGGACAACCGGCCGCAGACGTTCGAGGAGTTCCTCTCGATCGCGCCGCAGCTCGTGTTCGTCTCCGCGACCCCCGGCCGCTACGAGCGGGCGCACTCGGCGCGGGTCGTCGAGCAGATCGTGCGGCCCACGGGCATCGTCGACCCGCGGGTCGAGGTGCGCGAGACGCGCAACCAGATCGACGACCTGATGAACGAGGTCCGCATCCGCGTCGACCGCTCCGAGCGCGTGCTGGTCACCACGCTCACGAAGAAGATGAGCGAGGACCTCACGGACTACCTGCTCGAGATGGGCTTCCGCGTGCGCTATCTGCACTCCGAGATCGACACGCTCGAGCGCATCCAGATCATCCGCGACCTGCGCCTCGGGGAGTACGACGTGCTCGTGGGCGTGAACCTGCTGCGCGAGGGCCTCGACCTGCCCGAGGTGTCGCTCGTGGCGATCCTCGACGCCGACAAGGAGGGCTTCCTGCGCGGCGAGACCTCGCTCATCCAGACGATCGGCCGCGCCGCTCGCAACCAGCACGGCATGGTCGTGATGTACGCGGACAAGGAGACGGAGGCGATGCGGGTCGCGCTGCAGGAGACCGACCGGCGGCGCGCGATCCAGGTCGCCTACAACGAGGCGCACGGCATCACGCCGGCGACGATCGTCAAGGGCATCTCGGACATCACCGAGTTCCTCCAGGGCGAGTCGAAGGTGCCGTCGAACCGGCGCGGCAAGCGGCGTCGCAAGACGAGCGACGAGCCGTTGGACGCGGCGGGCCTGGAGCGGACGATCGTCGAGCTCGAGGAGGAGATGCTGGCGGCCGCGGACGAGCTGAAGTTCGAGTACGCGGCGCGTCTGCGCGACGAGATCCGCGAGCTCCAGCGCGATCTGATGAACCTGAACGCGGCCGCCGGGAGCAAGTAGCGGGGCGGGGCCCGTCGGGGCGCCGGAGAGGGCCTCCGGGATGGGCAGAACGCGGGCGTTCGGGGTAGCACGTGTGCACCGATGCTCTTCCAAGGCCTCAGCGCCCTGGACGTGTCGTCGTGTGCCGGCCTCGCCGTGGTACAGGGTCTGACGGTCGCGCTGCCTCGCGCGACGACCGTCCGACCCTGTGCGCGCTGGTTGTGGCTGGCTCCGCCGACGCTGTTCGCGGCCGCCGTCCTCCTGCTCGCCTGGCGCCCCGAGGCGGCCGACCTGGTCACCGGCCTCGCGGTCGTCGCCGTGCCCGCGCTCGCGCTGCTCGCCGCCACGCGCCTGGCCCGCGGCGCCCGGCCCGAGTGGGCCGCCGTCGTCGGAGTGCTCGTGCTCGCCTCGTTCGCTGGGCCCGAGAGCTTCGCCGGCCAGCTCGGCACGACGCTGCTGTGCGCGCTGAGCGCCGTCGCGCTCGGGGCCGCGCTGGTGCGGCTGGGCGGGACGCGGCGCGTCGTGATCGGCATCACGGCGCTGGCGATCGCTGACGTCGTGCTGGTGGCCGACGGCCGCGTCGAGGAGGCGGCGGCCGCGCTGTCGCAGGCGCAGGTGGGCGCGCTGCCGGAGCTCTCGCACGTCGCGCTCGGCACGTTCACGCTGGGCTACGGCGACCTGTTCGTGGCCGGGATCGTCGGGGCGATCGCCTCGGCCCGGCCGCGCGGCCAGCTCCGCGTGGCGGGGCTCACCGTGGCGCTGATGCTGGTCGAGGGGGCGCTGCTGGCCGGCGGCGGCGGACCCTACCCGGCGACCGTGCCGGTCGTCGCGGCGCTGCTGCTGGACGAGCTGGCCTGGCGCGTGCGCCGCCGCCGTGGGGCGGCGGAGGCTGCCGCCCAGAGGTGCATGGCCGCGTAGGCGCCGTACGGGTGCCAGCGGCCGGCGCGGGGGCCGGCGGCGCGGCGCAGGACGAGATCGCCGTCGGGGTAGGCGTCGGGGTCGCGGCCGGCGCGCATCGCGACGTAGGCGGCCGTCCACGGGCCGATGCCCGGTAGCGCGCACAGGGCCTCTCGGTCGGCGGGGTCCGGCGGTGCGGGCGAGGCGAACGCGGCGGCGACGGCGCGGATCGCCCGGGCGCGGGCGGCGGGCATGCCCGCGATGGCGGCGTCCGCCAGGGCGGAGGGCCGCGGGAAGCGGTGCTCGAGGGCTCCGACGGGTCGCTCGAGCGGCTCGCCGTGGGCGCGGACGAGGCCGCCGGCGAGCGCGCAGGCCCGCGCGACGCTCACCTGCTGGCCGACGATCGCCCGGACCGTCAGCTCGAACGGGTCCCAGCAGCCGGGCACGCGCAGTCCGGGATGGTCGGCGACCAGCGGCGCCAGCGCAGGGTCGGCGCGCAGGGCGCCGCCGATGCGCCGCGGACGGGCGTCGAGGTCGAGCAGCCGGCGCGCGCGGCGGACGGCGTCGAGGAGGTCGTTGCCGTCGCCGTCGAGCTGCGCCCCGTCGTCGTCGAGCGCCAGACGGACCGTCCCGTGGGCGGTCGTGCGGGCGTACGTCGTCTCGCCCACCGCCTCGACTCCGGGGACGGCGCGGGCGTCGAGCCAGGCGAGCAGGTCGCGCCACGCGAACGGCCGCCGGACGGCCAGCCGCACCGGCTCGACCGGCAGCCGAGGCGCGTCGTCGGCGGGCAGGCAGCGGCGGCAGGGACGGAAGCCGGCCGCCTCGGCGACCGCCGCCGAGGGCAGCTCGCGGACGTTGCGTGCAAGCGGCGCGCGGGCCGGGCAGCCCTCGCGGCAGTAGATCCCGGTGGTGGTGACGGCGACGATCATGGTGTGGTGGCGACGCACCGCGCGGTCCAGGCGTGAGGATCGCCGCGCCGACGCGTAGGCTTGCGCCTCCCAGCAGTGTGCAACTTCCGGAGGACCAAGAGTGCCCCTCGACCGCCAAGCCATCGAGAAGCGCGACTTTCCCATCGGCCGCCGGGGCTACGACCCCGCCGCCGTCGACGCCCACCTCGCCCGCCTGGCCGACGAGATGGACGCCCTTGCGCGGCAGGCCAAGCGGCGCTCCGGGGAGTCGCTGGCGCAGTCCGCGTCCGAGCAGGTCCGGGCGATCGTCGAGGCGGCCGAGGCCAGCGCCTCGGAGATCGAGCGCTCCGCCGAGGAGGAGGCCCACCAGATCCGCGACGACGCGGACCGCGACGCCGAGCGCACGCGCGCGGACGCGATCGAGCGCGCGCAGGGGCACGTCGGGCGGGTGTCGACCGCGACGTCGCAGATGCTCGAGCGCGTCGAGGCGATGCAGACGGAGCTGGGGACGCTCGTCGAGACGCTGCGGACCGGCGCCAACCGCGTCAACGCCGACCTGTCGCTGCTCGAGTCCAACATGGGCGAGCTGTACGCGGCGGCCGGCGCCGGGGAGGGCGCCGTGCTCGAGCCCGACCCCGAGCCGGCCGTCGAGGCGGAGGCCGAGCGCGCGAGGCCCGTCGCCATGCCGGCCGCGCCCGAGTTCGAGCCCTTCCGCGTGGAGCGGCCGTCCGCGGTCGACGGGGATGTGGAGGGCGCGCGCCTGATCGCCCTCAACATGGCGCTCAACGGGCAGGCGCGCGAGGAGACCGAGCGCTACCTGGCCGAGAACTTCGAGACCCTGCCCGACCGCGACCGGCTGCTCGACGAGGTCTACGAGACGGTCGCCGGGGAGGCCGGCTGACGGGAACGTCTGTTCGATTGCCTATCATGGGGGAGTGGCTCGCTCCTCCGACGCGATCGTCGTCTCCGGCGCTCGCGAGCACAACCTCAAGGACGTCACGGTCAGCCTCCCGCGGGACGCGCTGGTCGTCATAACCGGGCTCTCGGGGTCGGGCAAGTCGTCGCTCGCCTTCGACACGATCTACGCCGAGGGGCAGCGACGCTACGTCGAGTCGCTGAGCGCCTACGCGCGCCAGTTCCTCGGGCAGATGGACAAGCCCGACGTGGACTCGATCGAGGGCCTCTCGCCCGCCATCTCGATCGACCAGAAGACGACCTCGCGCAACCCGCGCTCGACGGTCGGCACGGTCACGGAGATCTACGACTACCTGCGCCTGCTGTGGGCGCGGGTCGGCCAGCCGCACTGCCACATCTGCGGCAAGCCGATCGCCGGGCAGTCCGCGGAGCAGATCATCGACCAGGTGATGGAGCTCGAGGAGGGCACGCGCTTCATGGTCATGGCGCCGGTGGTGCGGGGCCGCAAGGGGGAGTACGGCAAGCTGCTGGACGAGCTGCGCTCGGAGGGCTTCGCCCGGGTCGAGGTCGACGGCGAGCTGCGCGGCCTCGACGAGGAGATCGTCCTCGACAAGAAGTACAAGCACGACCTCTCGGTGGTGGTCGACCGGCTCGTGATGCGCCACGACGTGCGCAAGCGGCTGGCGGACTCGATCGAGACGGCGGTGGCGCTCGCCGACGGCATGGTCGAGGTCGAGACCGTCCCGCGGGCGGGGGAGGGCGAGAAGGTCAGGCTGCTGTTCTCCGAGAAGTTCGCCTGCCCCGACCACGGGCCGTCGATCCCGGAGCTCGAGCCCCGCATCTTCTCCTTCAACGCGCCGCACGGCGCCTGCGAGCGCTGCACCGGGCTCGGCTCGCAGATGGAGATCGACCCGGACCTCGTGGTGCCGGACCCGACGCTGACGATCGGCGAGGGGGCGCTGCTGCCCTGGGCCAACAGCGCGAGCAACTACTACGAGCAGATCACGCAGGCGATCGCCGAGACCTACGGCATCGACCTCGAGTGCCCGTGGGACGCGCTGCCGACCGAGCAGCAGGAGCTCTACCTCTACGGCACCGGCGACGAGCGCATCCGGGTCTCCTACAAGAACCGCTACGGGCGGCGCCGCACGTACGAGACGCAGTTCGAGGGGATCATCCCCAACCTCGAGCGGCGCTACCGCGAGACCGACTCCGAGTACTCGCGCGAGAAGATCGAGGAGTTCATGTCGGTGCGGCCGTGCCCGGCGTGCAAGGGCGCGCGGCTGCGGCCCGAGTCGCGGGCGGTGCTCGTCGGCGGCACCGCGATCCACGAGTTCTGCGCCCTGAGCGCGCACCGGGCGCTGCGCTGGCTGGCGGAGCTCGAGCTCTCCGAGCACGACCAGGCGGTGGCGCGGCTCATCCTGCGGGAGATCGACGAGCGGCTGCGGTTCCTCGACAACGTCGGCGTCGGCTACCTCTCGATGGAGCGCGCCGCGGCGACGCTCTCGGGCGGCGAGGCGCAGCGGATCCGGCTGGCGACGCAGATCGGCTCGTCGCTGGTCGGCGTGCTCTACATCCTCGACGAGCCCTCGATCGGTCTGCACCAGCGCGACAACGAGAAGCTGATCGCGACGCTCGAGCGGCTGCGCGACCTCGGCAACACGGTCATCGTCGTGGAGCACGACGAGCAGACGATGCGCCGGGCGGACCACCTGATCGACATGGGGCCGGGCGCGGGCGAGTACGGCGGCTCCGTGGTCGCGGCGGGGACCGCCGCGGACGTGGAGGCGGTCGAGGCGTCGCTGACGGGCCAGTTCCTCGCGGGGCGGCGGACGATCCCGGTGCCGGCCAGGCGACGCAAGCCGTCCGGGTACCTGGAGGTGCTGGGCGCGTCGCAGCACAACCTCAAGGGCGTCGACGTCAAGGTTCCGCTCGGCACGCTCACCTGCGTGACCGGCGTGTCGGGGTCCGGGAAGTCGACGCTCGTCAACGAGGTGCTCTACAAGGCGGTCGCCAACCGGCTGTCGAAGGCGCGACGGCGCGCCGGGGCCCACCGCGGCGTGCGCGGCATCGAGCAGCTCGACAAGGTCATCCAGATCGACCAGTCGCCGATCGGCCGGACGCCGCGCTCGAACCCGGCGACGTACACCGGCCTGTTCGACGTGATCCGCGACCTGTTCTCCAAGACGCAGGAGGCGCGGGCGCGCGGCTACAAGCCGGGCCGGTTCTCGTTCAACGTCAAGGGCGGGCGCTGCGAGGTCTGCCGCGGCGACGGGCAGATCAAGATCGAGATGCACTTCCTGCCCGACGTCTACGTGCCGTGCGAGCAATGCCACGGCAAGCGCTACAACCGCGAGACGCTCGACATCCGCTTCAAGGGCAAGACGATCGCGGACGTGCTCGACATGCCCGTCGACGCGGCGGTCGAGTTCTTCGAGCACATCCCGAAGATCCGCCGGCGGCTGGAGACGCTCGACGACGTCGGCCTGGGCTACATCCGCCTGGGTCAGCCGGCGACGACGCTGTCGGGCGGCGAGGCGCAGCGGGTGAAGCTGGCGACGGAGCTGGCGAAAGTCGCGACCGGCGCGACGCTCTACATCCTCGACGAGCCGACGACGGGCCTGCACTTCGCCGACGTCCAGCGCCTGCTCGACATGCTCCAACGGCTGGTGGACCAGGGCAACAGCGTGGTCGTCATCGAGCACGACCTCGACGTCATCAAGGTCGCCGACCGGATCATCGACATGGGGCCGGAGGGCGGCGAGGAGGGGGGCGTGCTGGTCGCCTCGGGCACGCCCGAGGAGGTCGCCGCGGTCCCGACCTCGCACACGGGCCGCTTCCTGTCGAGCCTGGTCACGCCGGCGGAGCCGAAGCTCCGGCGGACGCGGCGGTCGGGCAAGCCTCAGGCCGCGGCGGCGTAGCGGGGAGCGATGTCCGTGGCGCCCGCGAGCGGCGCCCCTTCGGTCCCGGCGCGTCTCAGCGCCGGGACCTCCCTGGAGGGGGGTGGCCCCGGGCGAGTTGTCCTTGCGGAGCCCGAGGCGAACGGAGCCTAGGACGGCGCCGCCCGGCGCGCCAGGCAACCCGCGCGCCCAACCCCCCAAGTGGGGGGACGCGGCCGCGGGCGACCCGCCGCGCGGCGGCGGTCCAGGACCCGGGGGAGGCGCCATGCGGGAAGATGGGCGGCGCATGCACCCCGCCGCCCCAGGCACGCCCGTCGCCGCGCTCGAGGTCTTCGTCGACGTCCTCTCCCAGAGCGACCAGAGCGAGACCTCCGACGCCTTCTACCGCGGCCTGTGCGAGGCCATCTGCCGCCTCGCGAACATGCAGCGGGCGGTGCTGTTCCGCTACGACTCGGCCGTCCGGCGCGTGCGCGCCGCCGGCGCCCACGGCATCCCCCTGGAGCTGTTCGCCGGCGAGCGCTTCAGCGTCGAGTCCGCGCCGCTGGCCGGCCGCGCGCTCGCCGAGGACCGGGTGATCGAGATGTCCGCCGACCTCGAGCGTCAGCTCCCGGCCGCGTACGTCCGGCTGCTCAAGCCGACGCACGTCGTCTGCACCCCGATGGCTGCCGCGGACCGCTGGGTCGGCGTCATCCTCTGCGACCGGTCCGCGGACGCCCCCGCCCTCGACGACGGCCGGCGCGACCTGCTGTGGACGCTCGGCAAGGCCGCCGCGCTCGCCTCCGTCGCCCGCATCGCCACCCGCCAGCGCGAGCGCGCCACCCAGCTCGAGCAGCGCATCGACCTCGCCCGCGAGGTCCACGACGGCGTCATCCAGCGGCTGTTCGGCGTCTCGCTCGCGCTGTCCGGCGAGCACGAGCTGAGCCGCGAGGCGCGGACCCGCGCGGCGGACGAGGTCCAGGCCGCCCTGACGGAGCTGCGCGCGGCGCTCCAGCGCCCGCTGGGGCGCGCGCCGCGGCCGACGCAGACGACGCTCGCCGCCGAGGTGGACCGCCTCGCCCGCGAGCACCCCGACCTCGGCGTGGTGCTCGAGGACGGCGACCCGGCGGCGCTCCCGCCGCGGCTGGAGTCGCTGGCCCAGTCCGTGCTCGCCGAGGCGGTCCGCAACGCCCACAAGCACGCGGCGCCGACCCGCGTGGGCGTGCGCCTGCGGCGCGCCGGCGGCGCGGTCGTGCTGGAGGTCGTCAACGACGGCGTCCCGGAGCAGCGGCGCCGCCCGCCGACGACCGGCATGGGCCTGCGCCTGGCCGCCTTCGAGGCGCTTCAGAGCGGGGGTGTCGTGGAGTTCGGCTCACGAGCGCCCGACGGCTGGCAGGTCCGCCTGGTGGTGCCCGACGATGAAGCCTGAGGCGCAGACGGGCGTCGACCCGTTCGCCGCCGACGAGCGCCGCCTGCGGGTGCTCGTGGTCGACGACCATGACGTCGTCCACTGGGGCCTGCGCCTGATGCTCGGCGAGCAGCCGTGGGTCGAGCGCTGCCTGGCGGCGCGCGACGGCCGCGAGGCGCTCGCCCACGCCCGCCGCTACGAGCCGCACGTCGCGCTCGTCGACCTCTTCGTCGGCGAGGAGTCCGGCCCGGAGATCTGCGAGCGGCTGCGCGCGGCGGTCCCGGCCACGCGCGTCCTGCTCATCTCCGGCGCCGGGCGCATCTCCCCCAACACGGCGCGCGCCGCGGGCGCCTCCGGCTTCGTCTCCAAGGACCGGCCTGCCGTCGAGATCGCCCGGGCCGTCCGGGCGATCGGCCTCGGCCAGGCGGTCTTCCCGCCGCAGGAGGATCAGGCCGGGCCGATGCTCACCGCGCGCGAGCGCCAGGTCCTCGACCTGATGGCCTCGGGCGCGACCAACCGCGAGATCGCCGCCAGCCTGTTCCTGTCGCACCACACGGTCAAGGAGCACACCAGCTCGCTGTACCGGAAGCTCGGGGTCAAGAACCGCGCCCAGGCGGTCGTGCGCTCCCAGCGCCTGGGCCTGCTGGACTGATCCCCCCGGGCGGGGGGTTGCGGTGGCGGTGGGCCGGCCGTCGCGGGAGCCTGGTGGCATGAGCGAGTCCGCCATCGTCCTGACCGGAGCCACCGGAGTCGTCGGGATGGAGGTGCTGGCCCGACTCGTCGAGCGCGAGGAGGAGGTCATCGTCCTGCTGCGCGCCCAGGACCGCGCGGACGCCCAGGGGCGCCTGGAGGCGACCCTCGCGCGCCTGTGGGACGAGCCCCGCGCCCACCGCGTCACCGCGTTCGCGGCGGACGTGACGGAGCCGGCCCTCGGCCTGACGCGCACCGACCGCCGCGAGATCCGCTCGCGCGCCGACCGGATCGTGCACTGCGCCGCTGCGGTCGGCTTCGACCAGACGCTTCCCGACGCGCTCTCGATCAACGCCCTGGGCAGCCAGCGCGTGCTCGAGCTCGCCAACGACCTCGACGACCTCGATCGCGTCGTCCACGTGTCGACCGCCTTCGTCGCGGGGCGCCACGACGGCGTCTTCCGCGAGACCGACCTCGCGCTGGGTCAGAGCTTCCGCAACACCTACGAGCAGAGCAAGCACCTCGGCGAGCGGCTCGTCGTCGGCTCGGGGCTGCCCGTCGCGATCGCCCGCCCCAGCATCGTCGTCGGCGACTCGACGACGGGCTGGACGCCCGCGTTCAGCGCGCTCTACCTGCCGCTGCGCGCGTACGCGCTCGGCCTGCTCGACACGGTGGCGGCCGTCGCCGACGGCGTCGTCGACGTCGTCCCGCTCGACTACGTCGCCGCGTCGCTGCTCCAGCTGCTCGACGCCCCCGAGGCGCCCGGCAACACGTACCACCTGGTCGCCGGCGAGCGCGCCGCGACCGTCGCCGACGTCCTGCGCCTCGCCCAGGAGCGCTTCGCCCAGCCGCGAGCGGCGATCACCGCGGCGCCGCGCGGCGCCGGCACCGACGCGCTCGTCCCGTACTTCGACGTCCGCACGCGCTTCGACGACACCGCCTCCCGGGCGCTGCTCGAGCCGCACGGCATCTCCTCGGAGCCGCTCGACGCGCTGTTCGCCCGGCTCATGGACTACGCCGAGGCGACCCGTTGGGGGCGCGCCGGCACCACGCGCGAGGCCGCTGCCCACGCCCGCGCCGAGCACGTCCTGGTCGAGGCGGCCTGAGCGCCATGGTCATCGAGGCCGCCCGCTTCCGCCCGAACGACCCGGACCCCCTGGTGCGGGCGAGCTTCGCCTGCTCGCTGTGCCTCCGCGAGCCGAGCGCCGCCACGGTCGACCACGGGCCGGACGGCGCCACCGTCCTCTGCCGGTGCGCAGGCTGCGAGACGACGTGGACGGTCGCGCTCGACCTCGAGCAGGAGCTGCGCCTCGAGCTGCGCCCGCCGTGGCGGGGCATGTCGACGGTCCTGCGCCACCACTGACATGATGCGGCGCTCGTGGACGAGCGCGCCCGGATCTGGCTGCGGAAGTGGCGCTGGTACGAGCGCAACAGCCTGCCGTGGAACCGCGCCCGGATCCACGCCCACGCGCTGCGGCGCGGCGCCTTCGTCCGCTGGCCGGTTCACGGGAACCTCCTGGAGGCCTTCGCGGAGGGCCGCCTCGAGCTGGGACGCGACGTCGTGCTCGAGCCGAACGTCTGGCTCACCGCGCCCGCCCCGGCGCGGATCCGCATCGGCGCCGGCTCGTTCTTGAACATCGGCGTGATGGTCGCGGCGGTCGAGCTGGTGGAGATCGGCGCGCACTGCATGCTCGCCAACGGCTGCTTCGTCACGGACGCCAACCACCGCTTCGACGACCCCGACCGGCCCGTGCCGTGGCAGGGCTTCACGACGAAGGGGCCGACGCGGATCGGCGACAACGTCTGGTGCGGCGCGCACGTCGTCGTCACGAGCGGCGTGACAATCGGCGAGCGCTGCGTGATCGGCGCCAACAGCGTCGTCACGACCGACATCCCGCCGTACTCGATCGCCGCCGGCGCCCCGGCCAGGGTGCTGCGCACGATCGAGTACTAACGGCGGTCGAGTCGCTGCGGTCAGCCCCCGAAGCGGGACTTCAGCGCCAGGACGTTCGCCACGTAGCGCTCGGTCTCCGGCAGCATGCCGATCCGTCGGACGGAGGCGAGCCCCTGGTAGTAGCCGGCCGCGGCCATCGCGTGGTCGCCGCCGGTCTCCTGGAGCATCCGGCCGAGGTAGAGCACGCCCGCGCCGACGTTGTCGATCGGGTTGCTCGGGTCGAGCTGGCGGGCGGCGAGGTTCTGCTGCACCCAGTCCCAGGTGCCGGGCATGACCTGCATGACGCCGCGCGCGTTCGCCGAGGAGACCATCGCGTTGTTGAAGCCGGACTCCTGCCAGCCGATCGCGGCGGCGAGCGCGGGGTCGACGCCGTTGCGCGAGGCGACCTCGGCGATCTGGTCGGACGTGACGTGGCCCGGGGTGGGCGCCGGGTCGGCCTGGGCCACGACCGGCGCGGGCGCGGGCTGCGAGGACGCCGCCGGGGCGGGCGCACCGGTCGGCAGCTTGATGACCGTGCCCTCGACGAGGACGCCGTTCGGGTCCAGGCCGTTCATGTAGGCCATCTGGGCGACGGAGACCCCGGACTGGGCGGCGAGGCCGCTGAGCGTGTCGCCCAGGCGGACGGTGTAGGCGCCGAGCGGCTCCGGCGCGGCGCTCGCCTGCGGCGCCGGAGCGGTCGGCGACGACTGCAGCGCGACCGCCGCCTCGTCGACGGAGGGGATCTGGATCGTCGTCCCGGCGACGATCCGGTGGTCCTCCGACAGGCCGTTGGCGGCGGCGAAGGCGCGGGTCGTCATGTTCTGGGCCGCGGCGAGCGACCACAGGGTCTCGCCGGGCGCGACGGTGTGGGCGACGGCGGCCGAGGCGGCCGCGGGGGCCACGAGGGCGCCGAGGACCGCACACGGGAGGAGCAACGCAGTTGGACGCATGTCCTATAGCGCTACCCCGCCCAGCGTGCTATCGCAACGGAGAGAACGGGGTTACGGAACCCCGCTACGTCGCTTGCAGGCGCTCCCGGAACTCGGCGAGCTCGCCCGGATCGATCGAGTACGTGTGCTCCGCCGCGGGGAACAGGCCCTGGCGGACCTCGTCGGCGTAGTGGCTCACGGCCTCGACCATCTCGCCCTTCAGGTGCGCGTAGCGCTTGGCGAAGCGCGGCGCGTGCCCGTCGTAGATGCCGAGCAGGTCGTGGAAGACCAGCACCTGACCGTCGGTCCGGGGGCCGGCTCCGATGCCGATCACCGGGATCTCCATGCGGGCCATGAGCTCCTCGGCCACCGCCGCCGGGATCGCCTCCCAGACGATCGAGAAGCAGCCGGCCTCCTGGAGCTCGATCGCCTCGCGGGCGACCTTCAGCGCCGCGTCGGAGGTGCGGCCCTGCGCCTTGTATCCGCCGAGCGCCGTCGAGGTCTGCGGCGTCAGGCCGACGTGGGCCATCACGGGGATCCCCGCGCTCACGATCGCCCGCGCGCGGGCGGCCATGGCGCCCCCGCCCTCGAGCTTGACGGCGTCCGCGCCGCCCTCCTTGACGAAGCGCTGCGCGGTGGCGATGGCCAGCTCGTCGGACGCCTCGTAGGAGCCGAAGGGGAGGTCGGCGACGAGCAACGGCGAGCGCAGCCCGCGCCGCACCGCGGCCGTCAGCATGAGCATCTCGTCGACCGAGACCGGCACGGTGGAGGGGTAGCCGAGCACGGTCATGGCGCCCGAGTCGCCGACGAGGACCATGTCGACGCCGGCGGCCTCGGCCACCTGAGCGGAGGGGTAGTCGTAGGCGGTGACCATGACGATGGGCTCGCCCAGGCGCCGCTTCTCGGCGAGCCGGGGGAGGGTCATGGGGAGGGTCGTGGGGTGGTCGAGGATCTGGGGTGCTGCTGACATGGCGCTGCTCCTTGGGTGGTTCGCGCCCTCAGCTGAGGAGGGTCGCGACCTCGGCATCGATATCGATGATCTCGTTGCTGCCTGCCTTGACGTGCACCACGCGCGGCTCGTAGTGCTCGATCTCCGCACGGTCGTACTGGCCGTAGGAGATGACGATGATCGTGTCGCCGCGATGGACGAGGCGCGCGGCGGCGCCGTTGACCTTGATCGCCCCCGAGCCGCGCTCGCCGGCGATCGTGTAGGTCTCGAAGCGGGCCCCGTTGTCGACGTCGACGACGTGGACCTGCTCGTGCTCCATGATGTCGGCGGCCTCGAGGAGGTCGGGGTCGATGGTGATCGAGCCCACGTAGTGCAGGTCGCAGTCGGTGACCGTGGCACGGTGGATCTTCGACTTGAGCATGGTTCGCTGCATCAGCGGGCTCTCCGGATGGTTGCGTTGTCGATCAGTCGGGCCTTCCCGACGCGTGCCGCGACCGCCACGAGGACGTCGCGGTCGATGCTGTCGACCGGTAGGAAGCTCTCGGGGTCGACGAGCGCGAGGTACTCGGGCTCGACGTCGAGCGCGCGCATCGGCGCGGCGGCGGCGCTCGCGACGGCGGCGGCGTCGCGCTCGCCCTGCTCGACGGCGGCGCGGGCGGCGTCGAGCGCGTGCTTGAGGGCGACGGCGCGCGCTCGCTCGTCGGCGGTGAGATACGCGTTGCGGCTCGACATGGCGAGGCCGTCGGGCTCGCGGACCGTGGGGCAGACCTCGATGCGCACGGGCAGGTCGAGGTCGCGCACGACGCGGCGGACGACCGCCGCCTGCTGGGCGTCCTTCTGCCCGAAGTAGGCGACGTCGGGGCCGGCCATGTTCAGCAGCTTGGTGACGACGGTGGCCACTCCGTCGAAGTGGCTCGCGCCGCGCTGGGCGCCCTCGAGCGGCTCGGAGACGCCGCCCACGCGGACGGTGGTGGCGAAGCCGGGTGGGTAGACCTCGTCGACCGGAGGGGCGAACAGCAGGTCGGCGCCGGCCTTCTCGGCGAGCTCGGCGTCGCGGGCCTCGTCGCGCGGGTAGGCGGCGAGATCCTCGGTCGGGGCGAACTGGGCGGGGTTGACGAACAGGCTCACGACGACGACGTCGGTGTCGGCTCGGGCGCGGCGGACGAGCGACAGGTGGCCCTGATGCAGGGCGCCCATGGTGGGGACGAGGCCGATCGTGCGGCCGTCGCGGCGGGGGCCGGCGAGCGCGGCGCGCAGGTCCGCGACGCTGCGGACGGTCCTCATGCGAGCGCCTCCACGTGTGCGCGGTCGGACCGTTCGGCTTCGCCGGTCGCGGGGCGATCCGCTTCGCGGTCGGGTCGGTCGGCCTCGCGCTTGGCGGGGCGTGCGGCCAGCTCGCGGGTCGCGGCGGCCAGGGCGTCGAAGAGCGCGACCAGCTCCGGCGCGCGGTGCTCGAGCGCCGCGCGCTGGCGCCGCACCGTGGCCTCGTCCCCGCGGGCGATGGGGCCGGTGAGCGCCCGCTCGGCGCCCAGCTCGGCCCAGTTCTCGACGGCGGCGCGGACGAGCGGCGCGAGCGCGGCGCGGTCGACCCCGGCGGTGGCGGCCAGGCGCTCGGCGGCGCCCTCGAGCGTGACGAGGAAGTTCGAGGCGATCGAGGCGGCGGCGTGGTAGGCGGCGCGGTCGTCGTCTGAGACCTCGACGGGTCGCAGGCCGGCGGCGAGCGCCACGCGGGTGGCGGCGTCGAGCGC
>JANJUA010000280.1 GCA_024710825.1 Solirubrobacteraceae bacterium | reverse complement strand
CAGGCGGGCCTCGGCCGCGCGCTGCCCGCGCGCGCCGGCTCCGTCTCCGCGCCCGCCGCATCGCTCGGCCCCCGCCTCGTCCGCGGGCTGGGGGCGATCGCCGAGCATCATCTGCTCGACCGCCTCCTGCGCGGCCGCGCGTGGATCGTCATCGTCGCGATCGGCCTCATCGGGCTCGTCTTCATGCAGGTGTCGCTGTTGAAGATCAACGCGGGCATGGGCGCGGCGGTCGAGAGGGCCGCCGAGCTCGAGCGCAAGAACGCCGGCCTGCGCGCGGCGGTCGCCCAGCTCGACGCCAACGAGCGCCTCCAGGTCGAGGCGGTCAAGCTCGGAATGGTCCTGCCGGCCGCCGGCGACGTCACGTTCCTCGGCAGCGACGGCAGGCGGGTCGGCGGCGACGCCCCGGCCGTCGTGCCGTCCGAGGCCGCCGCCAGCACCGCCGTGCTGCCGACGCTCCCGGGAGAGGAGCAGGCGACGGCCGCGGCGCCGGAGACGACCGCCCCCGCCCCGGAGACGACCGCGCCCGCCCCGGAGACGACCGCCCCAGCCGCGACCGCCACCGCGCCCGCGACGACCGCACCCGCCGCCGGCTCCGAGCCCACCGCCACCGAGGCGGCAGCGCCGCCACCGGCGACCACCACGCAGTCCCCGGTCTCGACGGCCGGCGGGGCAGCGGTGCCGGAGTAGCCCGCCATGGGGCTCATCGACCGTCGCATCGGCCTGCTCTTCGCCGTCTTCCTCGGGCTGCTCGCGATCGCGGGCGTGCGCACGGCCTGGCTGGGCACCGTCCGCGCGAGCGACATGAAGGCCGCGGCGGCCACCCAGCAGGTGCAGGAGGTCACGGTCCCCTCCCGGCGCGGCGACATCCTCGACCGCAACGGCGTCCAGCTCGCGGTCTCCGAGCCGGCCGACGACATCGCCGCCACCCCGTACCTCATCAAGGACCCGCCGGGGACGGCCGAGAAGGTCTCGAAGCTCATCGGCGTGCCGGAGGACGAGCTGCTGCGCAAGCTCACGCTGCCGGACACCGGGTTCGTCTACCTCGCCCGGGGCGTCCCGGCGGACGTCGCCAAGAAGGTCGACGACCTCGAGATCGAGGGCATCGACTTCATCTCCACGAGCCTGCGTCGCTACCCGCGCACGTGGCTGGCCTCGCAGCTCGTCGGCAGCGTAGGCGTGGACGGCAAGGGCCTGTCGGGCCTGGAGTACTCGGCCGACCGCTTCCTGCGCGGCAGCGACGGCACGCGGCGCCTGACCAAGGACGCCATCGGGCAGCCGATCGGCGTCGAGGACGTCGTGCCCGCCCGCGAGGGCCGCGACTTGAAGCTGACGCTGGACGCCACCATCCAGAGCAAGGTCGAGGCGGTGCTCGGCGGCGTCGGGCAGGTCTACAAGCCGAAGGGCGCCACCGCGATCGTCATGGACCCGCGCAGCAACGAGATCCTGGCGCTCGCCAACTGGCCGCGGGTCGACGCCAACGACCCCGCGGGCGCGCCCGACTACGCGCTCCAGAACCGCGCGGTGCTGACGACCTACGAGCCGGGCTCGACGTTCAAGGCGTTCACGGTCGCCGGCGCGCTGGAGGACGGCAAGGTCACGCCCGACACGCGCTTCGACCTGCCGCCGACGATCCAGGTCGCCGACCGCACGATCGGCGAGTCGCACGACCGCGGCTACGAGAACATGTCGACGACCCAGATCCTCGCCGAGTCGAGCAACGTGGGCGCGATCAAGATCGGCCTGGAGCTCGGCAAGCGCGGCTTCGACCGGTGGGTGCGGGCCTTCGGCTTCGGCGCGCCGACCGGCGTCGACCTGCCCGGCGAGGAGATGGGCATCGTCCCCAGGCCGAAGGAGTACTCGGGATCCTCGATGGGCAACCTGCCGATCGGCCAGGGCCTGGCGGTGACGTCGATGCAGATGGCGGCCGCGTACGCCGCGATAGCCAACGGCGGCACGCTGCAGGCGCCGCGGATCATCGACGCGGTCGGCGGCGACGCCGTCTCCACCCCGAAGGGTCACCGCGTCATCTCCGCCCGCACGGCGGCGCAGGTGCGCGAGATGCTCAAGGGCGTGCTGGCGCCCGGCGGCACCGCCAGCGAGGTGTCGGTCCCGGGCTACCAGCTCGCGGGCAAGACCGGAACGGCCAACAAGGTCGACACCGAGACGGGCGGCTACTCGGAGTCGAAGTACGTCGCGTCGTTCGTGGGGTTCGCGCCCGCCGACGACCCCGAGCTGCTCTGCGTGGTCATGGTGGACGAGCCGCAGGGGGCGATCTACGGCGGCCAGGTGGCGGCGCCCGCGTTCGGCCAGATCATGGCCTTCGCGCTCCCGTACCTGCGGATCGCCCCGAAGTAGCATCCGCACGATGCGCCTCGTGGAGCTCGTGGACGCGCAGACGGCCGGGGCGGCTGCGGGCGTGGAGATCACCGGACTGGCCTTCGACAACCGCCAGGTCGAGCCCGGGACCCTGTTCTTCTGCGTGCCCGGGTTCACCCGCGACGGGCACGACTTCGCGCCCGACGCGATGGCCCGCGGCGCGGCGGCGCTGATCGTCGAGCGCGAGCTGGACCTGCCGCTCCCGCAGGTGCGGGTGCCGTCGGTGCGCGCCGCCATGGCGCCCGTCGCCGCCCGCTTCCACGGCGATCCGACCGCCCACCTGCGGGTGGTGGGCGTGACCGGTACGAACGGCAAGACCACGTCCTGCTTCCTCATCCGCGAGCTGCTGGAGGCGGGCGGGGTGCGGACCGCGCTGCTCGGCACGGTCAAGAGCGTCATCGGCGGGGAGGAGGCGACGCTCGCCCGCACCACGCCCGAGGCGCTCGACCTCCAGGCGGCCTTCGCCCGGATGCGGGCGGTGGGCGACGCCGCGTGCGCCATGGAGGTCTCCTCCCACGCGCTGGAGCTGCACCGCGCCGACGCGATCCACTGGGCGGTCGCGCTGTTCACGAACCTCACGCAGGACCATCTCGACTTCCACCCGACGATGGAGGCGTACTTCGCGGCGAAGCGGCGGCTCTTCGAGGCCTCGCCGGGCGTGGCGGTGGTCAACGTCGACGACGCCTACGGGCGCCGGCTGGCGGACGCGCTCGGCG
>JANJUA010000156.1 GCA_024710825.1 Solirubrobacteraceae bacterium | reverse complement strand
CCACGAGGTCGGCAGCGCTCATACGCGATCGAGCAGGGCGATCAACGCGTACAGCGCTGCGAACACGACGGCGCAGATGGCGACGGCGAGCGGATCCATGTCAGCGACGCTAGATCCGCGATCGTCAAGCTGACGTGCAGGAACCAGGGCCCCGCATGAAGATCGCATGAAGAACCGTCACCAGACGCCGGGCCGCCCCGAGCCGGCGGGATATGCTCGACTCGTCATGCGCGGCCGGAAGGACCCCTCGGCCCCGACCGGCGTCCTCGTCGCGGTCGCCCTCGTCGCCGCCACCACCGCGATGCTGTACCCGCTGCGCGAGATAGCACCGCCGGTCTCGCTCGGCGTCGTCTACGTCCTCGTCGTGCTCGTCGTCTCCACCTTCTGGACCCCGTGGCTGGCCGTGGCGACCGCCGTCACCTGCGCCCTCGCGTTCAACTTCTTCCATCTGCCGCCGACGGGGCGGCTCGCGATCGCCAGCACGGAGCACTGGGTGGCGCTGCTCGCGTTCTTCGTCGTCGCGCTCGCAGCCGGCGCCGTGGCGCAGCGCGCTCGCCTGCGCGCCCGCGATGCGGAGCTTCGACGCGCGGAGGCCGACCTCGCAGCCGAGGTCGCGCGGCTGCTGCTCGGCGAGAATCGCCTGGCGGACGGCCTCACGGTGGCGGGCGAGCGCATCGCCGTCGCGCTCGATCTTACGTCGGCCGCCGTCGTCGCCGGCGCTCCGCCGTCCGATTCGCGCCGCGAGGCGTTCGCGCTCGGCGACGCCGGCTGGCTCGTCGTCCCCGCCGCGCTGCCCGAGGCGCTGGGCGCGCGCTTGCGTACCCGCGTCGCGCCTGCGCTCTCACCGACGCTCGCCGCCGCTCTCGAGCGCGCGGCGCTCCAGAACGAGGTCGTCGAGACAGCGTCGCTGCGTCAGAGCGACGTCGCGAAGACCGCGGTCCTGCGCGCCGTCTCCCACGATCTGCGCTCGCCGCTGACTGCCATGGTGACCGCGGGCGAGGCGCTGCGCTCGTCGGCGCTGCTACCCGGGGAGCGCGAGGAGCTCGCCGCCATCGTCGTCGCCGAGGGCTCACGGCTGTCGCGGCTCATCGAGAAGCTCCTCGACCTCTCCCGGCTGCAGGCGCGTACGGAGGCTCCGCGGCGCGGGTCCATCGACCTCGAGGAGGTCCTGCGGGTCGCGGCGGAGGGCGCCGGCGGGGAGGTGGGCTTCTCGATCGGCCCGCTGCCGCCACTCTCGGGCGATGCCGCCCAGCTCGAGCGTGCGTTCGCGAACCTGCTCGAGAACGCGGTGCGCTTCTCCGGCGGCGAGCCCGTGAGCGTACGGGCGCGGGCTCTGCACGACCGTGTGGTGGTGCGGGTCGTCGACCACGGTCCGGGGATCCCGCGGGCCGAGCAGCAGCGGATCTTCGAGCCGTTCCATCGCGGTACGCGCACCGACGGCCACGCCGGCGCGGGCCTCGGGCTGGCGATCGTCCGCGGGCTTGTAGAGGCCAACCGCGGACGGGTGTCGGTGGAGTCGCTACCCGGGCAGGGCTCGTCGTTCGTCGTCGAGCTGCCCCTCGAGCCCGCTGTTGCGGCGGCGACGCGATGACAGCGACGCCCACCTCGCGCGTGTTGGTCGTCGACGACGAGCACCAGATCCTCAGGGCGCTGCGCGTGATCCTGCGCGAGGCGGGTTTCGACGTGGTGCAGGCGGCGACCGCCGAGGAGGCGCTCGACCGCGCCGCGGTCCGCCCACCGCAGGCCGCGATCGTCGACCTCGTGCTGCCCGACGGCG
Source organism: Solirubrobacteraceae bacterium (assembly GCA_024710825.1). GTDB lineage: Bacteria > Actinomycetota > Thermoleophilia > Solirubrobacterales > Solirubrobacteraceae > Capillimicrobium. The sequence continues at coordinate 3,370 of JANJUA010000156.1, read as the reverse complement.
ACGGAATCGAGGTTACGCGACGGCTGCGCGAATGGTCGGAGATGCCGATCCTCGTGCTGTCGGCGATCGGCGAGGAGGAGGAGAAGGTCCGGGCGCTGGAGGCGGGAGCCGACGACTACGTCACGAAGCCCTTCGGGTCGCGCGAGCTGATCGCGCGGTTGCAGGCGGCGCTGCGCCGGGCCGGTGCGGGAGCCGACGAGCCGGCGGTCGTCTCCGGTGACCTCGAGATCGACCTCGCCGGCCGCATCGTGCGCGTGGCCGGCAAAGAGACCCACCTCACCCCGATCGAGTTCTCCCTGCTGCGGACGCTGGTGCGCAATCGGGGGCGGCTGCTGACGCACCGACGGCTGCTCACCGAGGTCTGGGGACCGGAGTACGCCGACGACGTCGCGATCCTGCGGGCGCACGTGGCGAACCTGCGCCGCAAGATCGGCGCCGAGGCGGTCCGGACGGACCCCGGCGTCGGCTACCGCTTCCCCTGACCCGCGTCGATGGTCGACGGCGACGCCACAGCCGCGGAAGCGCACGCCGTACGCTGGGTCGTCGTCGGGGCGGATGCCGCTGACGATCAGAGCCAGCCGCGCTCGGTGGCGAGCAGGACGGCCTGCGCCCGGTCGACGGCGCCGAGCTTGCCGTAGATGTTGTGCAGGTGGGTGCGGACGGTGCTCGTCGACAGCGACAGCTCCAGGGCGATCTGCTTGTAGACCTTGCCCTCGGCCAGGCGCTTGAGCACCTCCAGCTCGCGCGCCGACAGCGGGCACGGGTCGATCGCCCGGTTGCGCCCGTGCTGCGGGTAGGGCAGGTCGTACATCACGGTCCGCAGCTCCGCGGGGCCGATCCCGATGACGCGGGCGGAGCGCAGCAGCTCGGTCGGCGACACGGCGGCGCCCTGCGCGTAGTGCGCGAGCATGTCGGCGAGGCGGATGTAGGCGGCCTCGTCGGTCGCATCGTCGGCATGGTGGCGCTCGATCGCGCTCGCGACGCCCTTCGGCAGCCCCCACCGCCGTGCCAGCACGCCGCCCACGAGAGCATGGTCCACGCCCAGCTCGCGGCGCTCGCGATGGATGCGCTCCTCCGGCGTGCGCGCCTCGCCGTGGACCTGGCCCGGATAGCCCGGATACGCATGCATGAGCACCAGCTTGCCGATGTCGTGCAGCAGCGCCGTGACCATCAGGCGGTCGCGCTCGCCGTAGCCCGTCTCGGTCGCCAGCCGATCCGCGGCGCGCTGCGTAGCCACGCCGTGCAGGCGGAAGCGCTCGGGCGCGGCGTCCCAGGTCGCGGTGCGCTCGAAGAAGTCGAAGGTCCGCGCGCGCGCGGCGAGCGACTGCACCGCCTCCGGCGAGAGCAGCTCCACCGCCTTGACCACGGACTCGACGCGACCGCGGCTCTTGCCCTCCACCTGGTTGGCCAGACGCAGCACCGCGATCACCAGCGCGACGTCGGACTCGACCGCCGCCACGACCTCGCTCGCCGACACCCGCTCCTGCCCCACCACGCGCAGCAACCGGTTGCGCGACTCCGCCAGCGCCGGGAACGACTCGAGCGCCTCGAACGCCGCCGTGAGGCGCCGCCCGTGGCCCTCGTTGTGGCGACCGCCCGCGACACGGGCGGGTGAGGCGGCGGCTCGCGCCGGTGCGGCTTCAGCGGTCATATCGGGGATGTCCTCGTCCGTGATGCGGCAATGGGTGGGATGGTCCCGACGACGCGGGGGGCCGCGGGGACGCCTTCTCCGTTTATCGGCAGGTGTGGACGGATGATTGAGTTGACGAGCGCGCTTGCGCTAAGGGCACCCTAACTCGTCGGACCCGGAGGTTCCATCTCGAACCGACGCGGCGATCGCGATCGCCCGCCCGCGGCGAGGTGCGGCTCCTCGGGGTCGCCGCCGGAGCGTCGGAGAGCTCAGAGCGCGGCGTCGATGCGCCGCAGCGTCTCGTCGCGGCCCAGCAGGGCGACCGTCTCGAAGATCCCCGGCGAGATCGTCGTGCCGGTCAGCGCCACGCGGATCGGCTGGAAGACCTGGCCCGGCTTGGCGTCGAGGGCATCGACGACGGCCCGCAGCGCCACGTCGAGATGCTCGACGTCGAAGGGGTCCGTCGCGGCGATCGCGTCGCGGGCCGCCCGCAGCGTGGCCCGCCGCGCGTCCGACGCCAGCCACTTCTCGCGCGCCTTCGGGTCGTCGACCGGCCCGTCGATGATCGTCCCCGCGAGCGGCCAGAAGTCGGCGAGCGTCGCGAGCTTCTCCTGCGAGATCGCGACCGCTCCGCGCAGGCCGGTGCGCCCGGTGAAGGCCTCGACGCGGCGCGTCAGGTCGTCGACGTCGAGCGCGCGGATGTAGAGCCCGTTCATCCATCGCAGCTTCTTCTCGTCGAAGCGCGCCGGGTTCTTGGAGACCCGCTCCAGCGAGAACTGGCGCACGAGCTCGTCGGTGGAGAGGATCGTCTCGTCGTCGGCGGCGCCCCAGCCGAGCAGCGCGAGATAGTTGCGCACGGCTTCGGGCAGATAGCCGGCGTCGCGCAGCTCCTGCACCGACGCGGCGCCGTGGCGCTTGGAGAGCTTCTTGCCGTCGGGACCGTGCAGCAGCGGCAGGTGCGCGTAGACCGGCTGCGGCGCGCCAAGCGCCTCGAGCACCAGCAGCTGCTTCGGCGTGTTGGAGTAGTGGTCGTCGCCGCGGACGACGTGCGTGATGCCGGCGTCGAGGTCGTCGACCGCGACGGCGAGGTTGTAGAGCGGCGTACCGTCGGCGCGCGCGATCACCGGGTCGTCGAGGTGGACGTGCCGGAACGGCGTCTCGCCGCGGATGAGGTCGCGCACGACGGTCGCCCCCTCGTCGGGGACGCGCAGGCGGACGGCGCCCTCGCCCTCGTCCTCGCCGCGGAAGCCGCGGTCGTGGCCGTGGCGCTCCTTGTAGGCCTTGACGTCTTCGCCGGTGGCGGTCGAGCGGTAGGCGTGGCCGTCGGCGAGCAGGCGCTCGATCGTCTCGACGTGGCGCTCCTGGCGCGAGGTCTGGAAGATCGGACCCTCGTCGAAGTCGAGCTCGAGCCAGCGCAGCGCGTCGAGGATCTGCTCGACGTTCTCGGGGGTCGAGCGCTCGAGATCGGTGTCCTCGATGCGCAGGACGCGCGCGCCACCGTCGTGCCGCGCCGCGAGCCAGTTGTAGAGGGCGGTGCGAGCGCCGCCGATGTGGAGCGCGCCGGTGGGAGAGGGAGCGAATCGGAGCCGCATGGGCGCCGCATGCTAGACACAGGTCCCAAATGCTCATCGGTGCCCATGTCTCCCCCGCCGGCGGACCGGCCAAGGCCGTCGCCCGCGGGGTCGAGGCCGACTGCCGCGCGATCCAGATCTTCAACCAGAACCCGCGCGCCTGGAAGCC
>JANJUA010000219.1 GCA_024710825.1 Solirubrobacteraceae bacterium | reverse complement strand
GCCGGGGCGAAGTCGGCGTCGAGCACGATCAGCGCGGTGACGTACGGCCGCCGGTCGCCGATCACGGCCGCCTGGCCGATGAGGGGCGAGGCGGACTTGACGCGCGCCTCGATGTTCGCCGGCGACATGTTCTTGCCGGCCGCGTTGATGATTATCTCCTTCTTGCGGTCGACGATGCTGACGTAGCCGTCCTCGTCGATCGTGGCGATGTCGCCCGTGTGCAGCCAGCCGTCGGCGTCGAGCGCCGCGGCGGTCTCCTCGGGCATGTTGCGGTAGCCGAGCATCACCATCTCGCCGCGCATGAGCAGCTCGCCATCGTCGGCCAGGCGGACCTCGACGCCGGCGGTCGGCGGCCCGACCGTGCCGATCTTGATGCGGCCCGGCGGGTTCACGCAGCCCGCGCCGGTGGTCTCGGACATGCCCCACAGCTCGCCGACGGGGATCCCCAGGGCGTGGAAGAACTCGAGCACCTCTACCGGTGTCGGCGCCGCGCCGACGTTGATCGCCAGCGCCTGGTCGAAGCCGAGCTGGACGCGCAGCGGCGCGAAGATCTGCTCGTCGCCGCGCGCGACCGCCTCGGCGAGCTCGGCCGGGACCGGCTCGCCCGCCTGCTCGAGGCGCACCTTGCGCAGCGCCGCCGCATGGCCCTCCCGCCACGGCTCGCGCTGCTCGTCGGGCAGACCGGCGACCATCGCCTCCAGGCCGGCCCTGAGCTTCTCCCAGATCCTCGGCACGGCGAAGAACCACGACGGGCGGACCTCGGGCAGGTAGGCGATGATCTGGCGGGGCTCGTGACAGCAGGTGACCTGCAGGCCGAAGGCGATCGGCAGGTAGTGGTGCGCGCTGCGCTCGGCGATGTGCGCGGCGGGCAGCCACGAGATGACGCGGCCGTCGGGCGGGAACTCGATCACCGAGGTCACCGTGCGGACCGTCGCCATGACGTTGCGGTGGCAGAGCTGCACGCCCTTGGGCGGGCCGGTCGTTCCCGACGTGTAGATGAGGGTGACGAGGCCCTCCGGGTCCAGCGCGGCGATCGACGTCTCGGGGTCGAAGTCCGGGTCGCCGTCGGCCATGACGTCGGCGAGCGCGAGGCAGCCCTCGGGAGCCTCGCCGTCGACGACGATGACGTGGCGCAGCTGCGGCAGCTCGGACCGGGCGGCGAGCGCGCCCGCCAGCAGCGCCTGCTCGGCGACGAGGACCGTCGCCTCCGCGTCGGAGACGACGTACCGGATCTGCTCGGGCGCGTAGGTGTTGTAGACCGAGAACGGGGTCGCCCCCAGGGTCATCGCCGCCAGGTCGGCCTGATGGAACTCGGGCCGGTTCGACAGCAGCAGCGCGACGCCGTCGCCCGGCCGCACCCCCAGCTTCGCCAGCCCGGCGGCGAGCGCGTCGACCCGGTCGCGCAGCTCGGCCCACGTCCACTCGATCGCGCCCGCCTGGGTGCGTACGGCGATCTCGTCGGGCTTGTCCTCGACGGTCAGGCGAAAGGCGGCGGGGACGGTCGCGGCGTCAAGCGCGCGAGGCCGGCGGGGGGCGGTGGTGGACTCCATTGGGGCTCCTGTCTCCTCCGGTGGAGGCCGGGAGGCTACCGCCCCTGGAAGCCTTCGCTCGTCAGCCTCCCGATGTCGTTCGTCAGCCCTATGAGGAAGAGGATCGCCACGAGCCCGAAGCCGACGATCCCGGCCCGCTCCATGACCGCGAACGGGATCGCCCGGCCGCGCAGCTTCTCGGCCACCGCCCAGAAGATGTGGCCCCCGTCGAGGGGCAGGAACGGGAACAGGTTGATGACGGCCAGCGACAGCGAGATCAGCGCGAGGATCTCGATCGCCCGGTCGGTCGACAGCTCGAAGGTGGCCCGCGTGCGGTCGTAGGAGCCGACCACGCCGGAGACCTGCTCGCGCGCCTCCGGGTCGTAGAAGATCCTCACGATCGCCTCGGCGGTGAGCGTCGTGACGCGCCACATGCTCTCGATCGAAGAGACCGCGGCCTCGCCGACCGGCATCGGGTCGTAGGTCGGCTCGAAGGCGAAGCCGACGCGGGTGCGTTCGACCATCGGGTCGTAGATCGGCGTGATCTCGACCGTCTTGACCCGTCCGTCCCGTTCGATCCGGAACACCGCGGGGCTCGTCGCGCGGCAGTTCGCGGTCGGCTCGCCCTCGCACGTGTGCTCGGCGACCTGGAGCGCCAGCGCGTCCGGGTCCGTGATGCCGTCGACGGCGAGGATCGTGTCGCCGCGCTGGAGCACGCCGTCCGCCGGCGTGTTGCGCTCCACCTCCCCGACGGCGCGGGTGGTGTCCGAGGCCGGGCCGCGGAAGGCCAGCAGCCCCCAGATCAGCACGAACGCGATCACGATGTTCACGAACGGCCCGGCCGCGATCACCACGATGCGCTTCCACACGGGCTGCCGGTAGTACGCGCGGTGCGCGTGCTCCGGCGCGATCTCCTCGTGCGGGTTCATCCCGCTGATCTTCACGTAGCCCCCGAGGGGGATCGGGCCGACGCCGTAGGTCGTCTCGCCGCGCTGGAACTTCGCCAGCATCGGCCCGAAGAACAGCGAGAACCTCTCCACGCGCATGCCGACGGCCTTGGCCGCGAAGAAGTGGCCGAGCTCGTGCATGACGATGAGCGCGGCGAAGCCGAGGAACGCCAGGATCCAGCTCATGCGGCGGCCGCCCGCTCCTCCACGTGGCCGGCGGACAGGCGACGGGCCTCCCGATCGGCCTCGTAGAGCGACTCGAACGCGCGCACCGGCTGGGGGCCCAGCTCGCCGAGCGTCTCCTCGATCACCGCGGGGATGCCGAGGAACGGCAGCCGCCCCCGGAGGAAGGCGTGGACGGCCACCTCGTTGGCGGCGTTGAGCACGCAGGGCGCGGTGCCGCCCGCGACGGCGGCCTCGCGCGCCAGTCGGAGGCAGGGGAAGGCGTCGAGGTCGACCGGCTCGAAGGTCAGCGCGCCCACCTCCTCGAGGCGCAGGCGGCGCGCGGGCACGGGCTCCAGGTCGGGGTGGTGCAGCGCGTAGGCGATCGCGATCCGCATGTCGGGATGGCCGAGATGCGCGAGCGATGCCCCGTCGACGAGATCCACGAGCCCGTGCACGATCGACTGCGGATGCACGACCACGTCGATGCGGTCGTACGGGGTGCCGAAGAGGTGATGGGCCTCCATGACCTCGAGGCCCTTGTTCATCAGGGTGGCGGAGTCGATCGTGATCTTGCCGCCCATCGCCCAGGTCGGGTGGGCGAGCGCCTCCTGCACGGTGACGTCCGCGAGCTGCGCGCGGGTGCGTCCGCGGAAGGGGCCGCCGCTGGCGGTGACCACGAGCCGCTCGACGGCGCCGACCGGCAGCCCCGCCATGAGCTGGTGCAGCGCCGTGTGCTCGGAGTCGACCGGCACGAGCTGCGCGCCCGTCGCCTCGGCCAGCGCGGTGACGAGCTCCCCGCCGACGACGAGCGACTCCTTGTTGGCCAGCGCGAGGTCGATTCCCTCGCCGAGCGTGGCGACCGTCGGCCCGAGGCCGGCGCTGCCGACGAGCGCGTTGAGGACGAGGTCGGCGCCCGACGAGACGACGAGCTCGACGAGCCCCTGCGCGCCGACGAGCACCTCGCCGCCGGTCCACGCCTCGCCGGCGCGGGCGGCGGCGTCCGGGTCGACGACCGCGATGCGGTCGACGCCGAACCGCGTCGCCTGCTCGACGAGCGGCTCCCAGGAGCGCTCGGCGGACAGGCCGACCAGCTCGAGTTCGTCGCTGCGCTCGACGATGTCGAGCGCCTGCGTGCCGATCGAGCCGGTGGAGCCGAGGATGAGCAGGCGGCGCGACATGCGTGCCGATCAGGGTAGGGGCGCGGCGACGCCGTATCGCCCTGTGGCGTTCGCGTCGCCGCGCGGGGCGATCCGGCGCACGTCGCAAAGGCCCTTCCGGTTTTCCTACCCTGAGGGCATGGGCGTCGCCTCCAAGCCGCTGTTCGCCTTCGAGGACACCTATGCGCGCGAGCTCGTCGGTCTCTACGAGCCGTGGCGGGCGGCCACCGCCCCTGAGCCGCGGCTGCTCACGCTCAACGAGCCGCTGGCCGCCGAGCTCGGGCTGGATCCAGGGGCGCTGCGCACGCCCGAGGGCGTCGCCGTGCTCGTCGGCAACCAGGCTCCGGAGGGCTCGACGCCGCTGGCCCAGGCGTATGCGGGCCACCAGTTCGGCGGCTACTCGCCCCGGCTCGGCGACGGGCGGGCGCTGCTGCTCGGCGAGCTCGTCGACGCCGAGGGTCGGCGGCGCGACGTGCACCTCAAGGGCTCGGGCCGCACGCCCTTCGCGCGCGGCGCGGACGGCAAGGCGGCCGTCGGCCCGATGCTGCGCGAGCACGTCGTCTCCGAGGCGATGCACGCGCTCGGCATCCCCACCACCCGCGCGCTCGCCGTCGTGGCCACCGGCGAGCGGGTCGCCCGCGAGACGCTGCTGCCCGGCGCCGTGCTGGCCCGCGTCGCGGCGAGCCACCTGCGCGTCGGCACGTTCCAGTACGCGGCGGCGCAGGGCGATCCCGAGCTGCTGCGGCGTCTGGCCGACTACGCCATCGACCGCCACCACCCCGCCGCGCGCGACGCGGAGGCCCCGTACCTGGCGCTCTACGAGGCGGTCGTCGAGGCGCAGGCGGCGCTGCTGGCCCGATGGATGCTCGTCGGGTTCGTCCACGGCGTGATGAACACCGACAACATGACGATCTCCGGCGAGACGATCGACTACGGCCCGTGCGCTTTCCTGGACGCCTACGACACCGGGGCCGTGTTCAGCTCGATCGACCACGGCGGGCGCTACGCCTACGGCAACCAGCCGCTCATCGCGCAGTGGAACCTCGCCCGCTTCGCCGAGACGCTGCTCCCGCTGCTCGACGACGACGCTGACGCCGCGATCGCGGCGGCGACCGAGGTGCTGACGTCGTTCCCCGCGCGCTTCGACGCCCACTGGAACCCCGGCATGCAGGCCAAGCTCGGGCTCAGCGGCGACGCGGAGGACGATCGGCCGCTCATGGTCGACCTGCTGGCGCTGATGCAGACCCAGCGCGTCGACTACACGGCGGCGCTGCGGGCGCTGTCGGCGGCGGTGCGCGGCGACAGCGCCCCCACGCGCTCGCTGTTCGCCGATCCTGCGCCGTTCGACGCCTGGGCCGAGCGCTGGACGGCGGAGCTCGCCGCCCAGGGGCGTGACCCGCACGCGGTCGCGGACGCGATGGACCGCTCCAACCCGCTCTACATCCCGCGCAACCACCTCGTCGAGGAGGCGCTCGCCGCCGCGACCGCCGGCGACCTCGAGCCGCTGCACACGCTGCTCGACGTCCTCGCCCGCCCGTTCGACGAGCGCCCGGGCCTCGAGGCCTACGCCGAGGGCCCGCCCGCCGACTTCGGCCCGTACCGCACCTTCTGCGGCACCTGAGCGCTGCGCGCTCAGGCCCGCGGCTCGAGCACGTAGGTCGTCGGCGGCCCGCCGGCAACCGTCGGGGCGACCTCGACGAACACGCGCCGGTCGGTCGCCCGCAGCGCCGTGACGGGCGCGCCGAGCGGCGTGCGCCAACGCAGCGTCCGCTCCGAGGAGTGGTCGCGGACGCGAACCGTCGCGCCCTGCGCCCACGCCGCGAAGCGCGCGGAGAGCACGAACGGAGCGTCGTCGTCGCGCGTCAGCACGGTCGTCTCCTCGGAGCCGCAGCGGCGGAGCGTCACGTCGCCGTTCGACACCCGGGTCAGCAGGTACGGCGGCCGGTAGGCGGCGCCGGGCTCCGGCGTCCGCAGCGGCCTGCACAGGCGGCGCTTGGCGGACTTCGTCGAGAGGTCGAGCACCTTGCGCGGGCCGGCGCGCAGGTCGGTGCGCACGCGCCCGCTGGTCCAGTCGAGCAGCACCTCCCGGTCAGGCGCGACGAGGCGCAGCCAGCGGTCTCCGAGCCCCGCAAGCA